>JANMLE010000026.1:0-1298 GCA_031372385.1 Planctomycetota bacterium
CGTTCGCCGCGCAGGGCGGAGCGATCTATGCCCTGTCATTCACTCCCGATGGCAACTTCATCGTGACCGCCGGCGGTGACAAGACCGTGCGTGTCTACAAGCAGGACGATGGGACGCAAGTTCGCCAGTACACCGGCCCGACCGACGCGATCTATTCGATCACCCTCAGTCCCAACGGCCAGCAACTCGCCGCCGCCGGCCTGGACCGCAAGATTTACCTGTACACATTCGACAACCCGAGCCCCACGAAAGCGCTGGCCGGTCACAAGGACGACATCTACAAGGTGGAGTTCAACCCGGCCGGCACGCGGTTGCTCTCCATCGGCTATGCGGGGAACGTCAACGTCTGGGATCCCAACCAGGAGAAGCCGCTCTTCAGCCAGAAGCTGCCGAGCGTCGTCTACTCGGCCACGTACTCCCCGAGCGGCAAGCAGATCGCGGTCCTCGCCAACGACGGCAAGGTTTACTTGTTGGACCTGCCAGTCGAAGCGCAGTGAGAGTGGCGAGTGGTGAGGGAGAAGTGTGTTGCCCTCGGGAGTTCGTGGCTCGTTGAGCCTTCGTCCTCTCTCCTCAATCCTTCTCTCCTCTCTGCTTCGTTCGCGAACCGGCTCACGTCCGAACCAGACCGCGATGCGACTCCTGATGGTTGTCCGGTTCACACACATGTTCGGTGGAATGGCGTGAGCCGACGGTGCCAAACAGGGCCATGCGCAGCAACCGCTCCGCAGCGGCAACCTCGGTGCTGGCGACCGTTGACGATCCCGATTCCGCCATCAGTGAGGCGTGGTCCCAATCGCCGAACTCCAACTGCAGGCTCTCCAGAGTCCGGTGGCCCAGATCGCTCAGCCGCAGTCGACGGCAGATGATCGCCGTGCCAACCAGACCGACGACCATCAACAGGATCAGGCCCACGCTGTCACCCTGCCCCGTGATGGCGGTCGTCACGAGCTTGTACGAGCCGAGGCCGCCGAGACCGAGTGAGTTCGCCCAAGCGACACAGGTGCGCGCCGTCGCGCGACCGGCGGTCTCCAACAGCCGGCGCTCTGCCAACGGCTTGACGAAGATCTGGCAGAGCGGACGGATCTGCTTCCACAGTCCGACATGACGATGGAAGACATGTGAGGGCCGGCGCGGCACGGCCAGCCAGTTCCACGCGGCCCGCTGGATCGCGGTCAGCGATGAGAGGTCCGGTGCGGTCGCACTCCGTCGCAGCCTCTTCGCCGGTGCGAAGAGTCCGAAGCGCCGCTTGGGTGCCGAAAGTTCCGCGTAGCCCCGTTCGATCAGATCGAACACGACCA
>JANMLE010000015.1:0-11832 GCA_031372385.1 Planctomycetota bacterium
AAAGCCGGGGGCGAGGGGACAAGAGAAGACACCTGCGACCCACTGCCACCGCGATTTGAATCAGGCCCGTTCTTTCCCCCCCCGTTTCCACAGGCTGTCGCCCATGAATCCCGACGCGACCGTGACTCAGTGGATTCAGCAATTGAAGGTGGGGCGTTCGTCGGCCGTACAGCGGATTTGGGAGGGCTACTTCGAAAAGATGGTTCGGTTGGCGCGGCATCGGCTGGCCGACGGGCCTCGCGCGGCGGCCGATGAGGAGGACGTGGCGCTCAGCGCGTTCGACAGCTTTTGTCGAGGTGCCCAAGCGGGACGCTTTCCGCAGCTTGTGGATCGGGACGCGCTGTGGCCGCTGCTGGTGGCAATCACCTCGCACAAGCTGCTCGATCTGCGACGGCGCGAAGGTCGGCAGAAGCGGGGTGGCGATTGGAAGCGGATCGAATCGGCGGGCGATTCCAGTTCCGCAAACATTCTCGACGAACTGGTCAGCCACGACCCGACGCCGCAGTTCGCCTGCCAGATCGCGGAGGAGTTTCGCCGGTTGCTCGACAGTCTCGGCGACGAGACCCTGCGGTCCATCGCGGTCTGGCGCATGGAGGGCGAGAGCATCGACGAGATCGCCGCGCGTTTGAACTGCGTTCCCCGCACGGTGCTCAGAAAACTCGATCGCATTCGCACGCTCTGGTCGGACGCGGCGGAGGCGAACGACGAATGAAAACTCATCCCGCTTTCGATGAACTCTCCGCCGAGGCGCAGGGCCGCGTCGATGGCGTGTGCGATGCGTTTGAAGCGGCCTGGCAGGGGGCGGTGACTCAGGCGGGAGCGGCCGAAGTCGCGAACCGGCGACCGGGTTCCTCGCATTGGCCGGCGATGGACAACTTCCTCAACGAGTTGGGCGCGGACGAGCGAGCGGCAGCGTTAAGGGAGCTGGTTCCGATTGATGTCTCGTACCGGCGGCAGTGTGGCGCGCCGGTCGCGATTGGAATCTATTCGCGCTTCGTCGAACTGGACGCCGACTGGCTGACCGAGATCGTGCTGAACCCCGATGGCCGGACGAAACGAGTTGAGACATCCTCGGCCTCGCATCCCGCGGCGGTCTCGAACCCGAAGCTGCCGCCGCCGACGTTGGAGGTGTTCATCGAGCGGCTCGTCGCCAGCCGGTTACTCGACCGTGAGACCGTGCAGCGCGAAGTCGCGTCACTCAAGCAGTCTGCCAGCGAAACGCCGCCCGTAGGATGGACGCCTCGTCCGTCCGAATCGGGGCGGACGGATGAGGCGTCCATCCTACGGGCCGATGATCGAAGTACAGTTCAGCCCACGGCGGTCGCGCTGGGCGAACGAATGGTCTCGCGCGGGATGCTCACTCCGTTTCAGTTCAGCAGCCTGCTGCGATTGCAGAAGTCCGGACTGGTACTGGGCGAGTACATCATCCTCAGCCCGATCGGGCGCGGCGGCATGGGAGCCGTCTACCGGGCACGGCATCGGCGGATGGACCGCATCGTGGCGATCAAGGTCTTGTCGCCATCCGCCGCACGCGACCCGCAGGCGGCCAGCCGGTTCAGCCGCGAGATACGAGCCATCGCGCGGCTGACGCATCCAAACATCGTGGCCGCTCACGACGCGGGCGAAGACTCGGGCGTGGCGTATCTGGTGATGGAATACATCAACGGCACGGACCTCACGACGTGTGTGCGGACCCACGGACCGCTCAGCACCGCCCACGCGGTCGAGTGCATCATTCAGGCGGCCGAGGGATTGGAGTACGCGCACGCGCAGGGCGTCATCCACCGCGACATCAAGCCGTCGAACTTGATCCTGTGTCACGGCCCTTCCTCGGGTGGGACAACAGTCGCTTCGGCTGACAGCCGATCAGCCGACAGCCGTCAGCCGACTGATCCTGTTCCGACAACACCTCCTGGTGACGGATCGCCCCACGCACTTGCACCTGCCGCATTGCAGATCAAGGTGCTCGATCTGGGGCTGGCGCGGTTTCAGGCCGATGCGACCGCCCCGCGCGAGGGTTCGGCGCTGACCCGGTCGGGGATGATGTTCGGCACGCCCGAATACATGGCTCCCGAGCAGGCGGTCAACGCGAGCACCGTCGATCAACGGGCCGACATCTACAGCCTGGGCTGCACGCTGTTCTTCCTGCTCACCGGCCGACCGGTCCTCACCGGACAGACGTTTCTCGAAACGGTCATGGCCCACCAGCTTCAGGCTCTGCCGTCGCTGACCGCGGTCCGAAGTGATGTCCCCGCCGAGCTGGATCAAATCTTCCGCCGCATGACCGCGCGCAACCCCGAACAGCGACCCGCGTCGATGCGCGAGGTGCATGATGCCCTGAGGGCGATCCCGGCCGAACGCCTGTCGCGAGTACCAAGCGTTGCCGTGCTCAAGCCACCCGCCCAGGCAGATGCCTCGCAGCACGCTGGATTGACGGAGTGGTTCGCCCCGCTGCAAGAAACCGACCCGATGCGCGCGGCTACCGTCCTGATCCCGAATCTGGACGAACCTTCGGCTCCGCGCAAGCCGACATCGTTCCGATCAACGACCGCCAAATCAAAGGCATTGATGTCGCTGGCCGCAATCGTTGGTGTCCTGCTCTGCACGACGGGAGTCTGGTGGTGGATGCAACCGGGCGACGGAAGATCGAACGCCGGCAAGTCGGGCGGTGCGACGCAACCGACTCCATCGAACAAGCCCGCGCCTCCGCAGCCGCTCATGTTTCCGGCGGACCTCGCTGCGGTCCAGCGCTGCCAGCAGAAGTGGGCGGCGCATCTCAAGACGCAGCCGATCGTCACCAACGGCGTCGGCATCAAGCTCTGCCTGATTCCGCCGGGTGAATTCCAGATGGGAACTCCCGAAGCCGAGTTCGAGATGCTTCCTCAATGGAACGTGCCCCAGTACGAAATCACCCGCGTCCGCAACGAGCTTCCCGCGCATCACGTCCGTCTGACGAAACCGTTCTGGATCAGCCAAACCGAAGTCACCGTCGCGCAGTTCCGCCGGTTCGTCGATGAGGAACACTTCGTCACCGAAACGGAACAGACCGCCGGGTACGGCATCGTGGACAATCGCTGGGTGCTTCAGCGGGGATTCAGTTGGAAGAATGTGGGTGAGGCCACGATGACTGACGATCATTCCGCCTCGAACCTCACTTGGAACGATGCCGTCGCGTTCTGTGACTGGATGTCTCGACGCGAATCGCGCGAGTCGCGCCGGGCCGTGCGTTACCGACTGCCGACCGAGGCCGAGTGGGAATACGCCTGCCGCGCGGGGACGGAGACTCCGTGGTACGGCGGCTCGGACATCGCGACCGTCCGCAACTACGGCTTCTTCGCGGGCAATGCGACCGGTCGCTTGCAGCCCGTTGGCATGAAACTCGAAAACCCGTTCCATCTGTTCGATATGGCAGGCAATCAGGCCGAATGGTGCCACGATTGGTTCGCCGCCTATGGCAACACCGAGGCCATCGACCCCACCGGACCGCTCAGCGGACAGGAGCGGGTTCAGCGCGGCGGCAACTTTGTCGACCAGCCCCTGCACCTCCGTTCCGCCTCGCGCCAAAGCCGTCCGCAATCCTCACCGCAGCACGGCAGCCTCCGCCTCGTCCGCGAGGACTGATGTGTGGCGGCGGTCACTCTTGCCCGTACTCCAGCCGCTTCTTCCGTTCGTCCACTGCGGCTGCCACGTCCGCAACGATTGTTTTCGCCGCCGTTGAGGGCAGATCAAAGAGGCCGTTGATGTGGGGAAAGGAGTGGAATCTTTGCATCAGAGAGTCCTTAACTCTTTGATGCCCCCCATTGATCTCCCACGATTTGACACCGTCGGTGGCGACACTCTGAGTCGAGCGTCGGCACTCCAAAGAACGAAACAAGGCGGGGACATCCCGCCTTGGTTCTGAAGTCATTCCATCCGTCGGGACTGAACCCGGTACGTGGCATCGCGGATCAGATGCCCAGCTTTCGTCGCTTGGCTTTGCGGGCCTTGGAACTGGCCGGGCGGCGGCCGTGATTTGCCTTGTTGACTTTGCGTGTGGTCTTGGCCATTTCGAATACTTCTCCGTGCTCAACCAATTCAAGCCCCATTTCGAGGGGGCGAAGGGGCGAGAGAATAGCAGGTCGTTTGACCGTGGAAAAGCGATGCCGCGGAACTTCACCCCAAACTTCGGAAGAAAGTCGGAATCTGCGATGGCGGCACGATTTCGGGGAAACCACATTGCCGAAGACGGGCATTCCGGTGAAAATCGCTCGCCCGCCGCTCTCCGTAACCCGGATTATTCATGTCCCTTGAAGGGCCGTGCTGTTAGTAGCTGAATTCGCAAGAATTCAGCGAACATCGGACCACGACCTGAGTTCTTGCGAACTCAGCTACGACACCATGAACAATCCGGGGTAAGGCCGCACCATGCGAATTGAGATCCGCCGACCGCCGCCGATCATCGGTTTGATTGCGGTCGTGGTGTTGGTCGGCGCGGGCCTGCCCCGGTCCGGGGCCGCTCCACCGGATGCTGTCGATCGTCCGCCATCGACGGCCGAGAATCCCGCCGAAGTGACCAATGCCCTGCTGCTGCCGCAGGATCGGCAGGTGGATCAGTGGCTGGATGCCGCCCGGAAGGGGGTGGACGTCGGCGACTTCGGAGCTGCCACTGTTCTGTTGCAGCGGATCTTGAATACCGACGACGAATCGTTCGTCCCCCTCTCTGGTCAGTCGACGCTGGTTCCAGCGCGCGAACAAGCGGCGCAATGGGCGGCGCGGCTTCCGGAGGAATCGCGCGCCCGATTCGACGCCGACTACGACCGGTCCGCTCGTGAGGCTTGGACCGCCGCGATGCGGGAGGGATCTCCGGAGTTGATCGCTGCATTTGCCAAGCGGTACCGGGCGTCGTTACCGGGTTTGGAGGCGCTGCGGTGGTTGGCGGCCAGTCATCGTGATGCCGGTCGACATGAGCAGGCCGCGATGGCATGGCTGGCCGTGGCGGGACATTCGCGGTCCACAACGGGACAGCGGGCGATGGCGGGAGTGGCTCACATCGAATCACTGCTCGCGGCGGGCCACTTGGACGCTGCGGAAAAGGCCGCGCGCGATCCGCAATGGCTCGCGACCAGTGCCGATGAGACTGTGTTGATCGCGGGGAAGCGGGTCGTTCCGCGGGAATGGATCGCTCGCCGGCTGAAGGCGGCGCGACAGGCTCAACCATTCGACAAGACCGCGGTCGCGAGGAACCCGGCATCCGCGCGGCCGGCCCTGCAGCCCGTTTGGTCGCGAAACACGTCGACGGTCGTCGAACTCCAAAAGAGCGTCGCCCAGATCCAGCGGTACTATCGCGATCAGAGCGTGGTTTCGTCGTATGCCATTCGACCAATCATCGCCGGGAAGATCGTTTTGACACGGACGATGCAGGAGTTGCAGGCGTTCGACATCGCGTCGGGGGAGCCACTGTGGTCGATTCCCAATCAGGAATACGCTTGGATCGCGAAGCGTCCCGCGGTCTTGGAGAACAGCCCCTTTCGCACGGCGACCGCAGCGGCGTGGCACCGACGCACCGAAGCGGATTCGGTCTTCGGATCACTGGCGACCAACGGCAAGTTGGTGGTCGTCGTGCAGGAGCCGGACCGGTCCAACGTGGAGTTCCCGTTGTCGAACGGACAGGCCCGCGCGGTGACTCAACCCGTCGCCACGATCCGCTGGAACAGGCTGTGTGGATACGAGATTTCCAACCGGCAATTGCATTGGCAGGTGGGCGGACCGCCGACCGGTCCGGCGGATGTTTTCGGCGGAATCACGTTTCTGGGATCACCGCTGTTCGTCGATGACCTGTTGTTCGTCATCGCACGGCGCGACGACGAACTCTGCCTGCTGGCGATGGATCACGAGACCGGTCATCTGCGCTGGTCTGTCGCGCTGGGGGTGCTGCCGCCCCATCTGGTCGATGCCATCTCGCGCCGCCGCATCGCCTGCTCGGTGACGCTGAACGACGGCCATTTGCTCTGCACGACGGCGGGCGGAACCTTGGCGGCCGTCAACCCGACCACGCGGTCCATCGACTGGGCCTATCGTTACCCGGTCGTGCAGCATGAGCTGCTGGTTCGAGTCGGAAACGGGGGAGCCGCGTCGGTGCTGCCCGATGTCTGGTGGAACGAGTGGCGCGAAGTGACGTGCCTCACGACCGAAGCCACCGGACGCAGCGGCCGGATCATCCTGCTGGCGTCGCCCGATTCCGATCAATTGCAGGCGGTCGATGGGGCGGAAGGAACCGCCGTCTGGAGCGTCCCCCGCAGCGGTGCCCTGCACTTCGCCGGCACCACGACGGACGCCGCCATCGTCATCGAACCGATGGGCGTGCGGGCACATGACCTGCGAACGGGGCGTCTGAAATGGCGGGCCGATACCGGCGAGATCTCGGGCCGCGGCGCGATCGTTGGGACGCAGTTCTTCCAGCCGCGGCGCGCGGGTGGCTTTGCCATCATCAACCTGACTGACGGGACGCAACGCCCCGGTCTGACCAGTTCAGATCCCACTGCGGATGCGGTCTTCGGCACACTCATTCCATGCGATGGTGGCTGGATCACGCAGACCGACCAGTCGCTGCAACGACTCCCGCTGCTGGAGACTGTTCGCCGTGCGGCCGAGGCCCGCTGGGAAACTCAGCAGAACGATGCCACCGCGATCGAACTGGCCCGGCTCGACCTACAGTCGGGTGAACCGCTGACTGCACGGAGGCACTTGGAGGGTCTCGACTCCGATGAGGCGAAGGCGCTGCGGCGTGAGACGATCCTCGCCGTGCTTCAAACGCAGTCGGCCGGACAGCGCGGCATCGACAAGATGCCGCCGCTGGACCGCGTGGAATTGGGCCGCGAGCTTCTCAGCCTGTGCGATTCGAATGAAGACCGATTGGTCGCGTTGCGGGCGCTCGGTGACGCGGATTGGGCGGCCAACGATTCTGTCGGTGCGATGACGTTCTTCCTCAACGGCTTGGACCTGGTGGACGCGATCGGCCTGCGATCGATCGCCGACTGGTCGGCCGACGCTGTCTCGGTGCGGTCCGTGCGGGCCGATCGAGTGCTATTGGGCGCGATCCAGCGCATCCTGGACGAAGCCCATCAACGCAGCCCGACCGGCAAATCGCCGTTGCTGCGGGAATTGGAACAGGTGTTGGAGGCTCGGCTGGCGGACGCTCAGCGGAACGAAGATCCGTTTGCCGTTCAGCGGCTGATCGATCGGTTGTTGCCGCTCGAATGGGCGCGTCGAGCCTTGTTGGCGCACCCGGATGCGGCGCTGTATGCGCGGCCGCTGCAAAAGGTCGAACCGATCTTGCTGTCGGCGGCCGGGTCGCGCGATCGAATGACGTCGGCCAGGGCGTTCGAACAACTGGTCGAGATCCAGCGGCAATCCGGATGGCGGTCCAACTCGGAATCGCTCCAGCGCCGCATGCTGGTCGAACACGCGGGGACACCGCTGTCGGGCGGACAGACACTGGCGGAGATGCTGGCCTCCAATCCGGATCATGCCGAATTGCGCAGCCGGCTCCTCGCCCCGGTTCATGTTGCGTGGCCGGCGGGATTGCCGAATGTCGAACGGAAAACGGAACGGCACCAGGACGTGTATTACAACCCGGTTCGCGTTCAGGCATCGCCCGGCAGTTTGTTGGATCGGCTTGACGTCGCGGTGGAACGATCGGGACGGCGCGTGCGGTTTGTCGCCGACGGTCACTCGGGAACGTGGGACATCGTGCTGCCCGGTTCTCCGAAAACGTTGCGGGCCCAGTTTGCGAACCTGGACCAAGTCGAGGCGCACGGCGTGGGTCGGCTGCTCGTCCTGCGCGTCGGGTCTGAAGTGTTTGGCATCCTGCCATTCAACGAACGCGGCGAACCGCGGGCGGCGCTGACTTCGCTGCAATTCGACATCGCGTCCCGCAACGGCGAATTGCCGAGCGAAGCGTGGTGGTATCAGGAGCCCGTGCCGGCGCGAGTGGGAATCCGACCGGAAGGATCGCGGGTGGTGGACGGGCTCGGCCGGCCCTTTGACGGATTGGGCGTCGTGCGGCCGGGATACCTGTGCTACCGCTCCCACGCCAAACTCGCGGCGGTCGACACTCAAACGGGACGTCGGTTGTGGGAACGTCTCGATCTGCCACCCCACTGCCGGATCCTCGGGGACGACGACAACGTCTACCTGTGGCGGATGGATGATCGTTCCGTGCAAGTCCTGAGTGCCGTCGACGGCCGCGCGCTGAGGGAACATTCGTGCAACGTGCCGCCGGATGATGTGCTCATGCATCACGGCAGCCTGGTGTGGTCCGTTGAGCGAAAGCCCGTGACAACCGTCACATTGAACGATGTCCGCGACGGGGCCATCGTCTGGTCGCGCCGCTGCACGCCCAACTCGATTCCCTTCGCGATGGACCAGTCGACGGTGGGAGTGATTGAACCGGGCGGCCTGCTGCATCTGCTCGCCGCCGACACGGGTTCACCGCTGGGTGAGGCACTGACAGTGGAAGTGCCGGCGCGGGTCGAACGAATCGTTTGTCTGCACGACGAGCAGCGCTGGTACGTGGCGATCTCGGGGCCGGTGCCCCGACTGCCGGTCCTGCAGGGGGACCAGCCGTGGGGCGGATCGCGCGTCGCCTTCGTGAATGGCTGGCTGTACGGAATCGACCGCCGCACGGCGGCGATTGCATGGCGACGATTTCTGGACTCCGAGCCGTTGCCGCAGGTCAATTCGCACTTCGTACCGCTACTGGTACAAATGTGGCGGCGAGCCACTGTCGACGGCGGATCGGGAAACAATGGACAAGGGATCCTGCGACTGATCGACAAGCGTACCGGAGGCGAAATCCTGACGCACCGTGATCCCAACATGCAGCCGTACTTCGTCCTGCTCCCCGTCGTGGATCGCCACCTGCTGGACGTCCACACGGACCACGAGAAATTCAGCCTGAACTACGACGCGGCCGAAAGCACTCCCTCAGAGCGGGACGGCGACAAGAAATGATCGGGGCGTGGTGTGTGGCACGGTTCGACAGCCGTCGTCATTCGCGCTCCTTTTGATTCGCGCGGAAATCGTTTTAGTCCGCGCATCAAAAGGAGCGCGAATGAGAACGCGAAGACGTCCTACCCGAGTCGGAACAGGGAGACACCGCGGATCTGCTCACGCGGCTGGATCTCCTGCACCCGCTTCGCTCTCGGGCTGAGGTTGAGGTTGAGGCTGCGGCTGACTCTCCGTCGAAATCAGCAACCGGTCGATTCGCGGTCCGTCCATGTCGACGATCTCGATCCGAAGGTCGCTCCAGGTTAGCACGTCGCCAATGTTGGGGGGCCGCTTGAGGCGGGCCAGAACGAGACCCGAAACCGTGCCGATGCCGCGCGGGACCGGTTCGGGCCAACGGCTGACTTCCAGGGCCTGCTCCAGCTCGTGCAGGTTCACCGTTCCATCGACCAGCAAACTTCCGTCCTCGCGTTTGACGATCTTCTGTTCGAGGTTCTGCTTGGTGCTGCGTTCGTGCCTCAATTCGTCATGGATCTCACCGACCAGCATCGCCATCACGTCTTCCAGCGTCACCATCCCCTGCGTGCCGCCGTATTCGTCCAGCACAAACGCCAGTTGCGTCTTGTTGGCTTGGAACAATTCCAGCAGCCGGCTGATGGTCAACGACTTGGGGATGAACAGCGGCGGCCGGATCAGCCGCCGCAGGTCGATCGGCCGGCCGAGATACTGCTGGAGAAAGACATCCTTGATGTAGACGAACCCGACGATGTGATCGATCGTTCCCTCGCAGACGGGGACGCGCGAGAAGCCGGACATCGCGATCGCGCCGACGACCTCGTCCGACGGCGTGTCGATGTCGACGGCATCGATGTCGATCCGCGGACGCAGGATGTCGACGACCGTGCGATTGCTGAGTCGCAGCGCCTCCATCGCCACCTTGTGCTCGGACTCCTCCAGCACTCCCGATTCCGAGCCGGTCTCGATCAGGTGTTCGATGTCCTCGATCGAGACGGTTCGCTGCGGCTCGATCTTCTGACCCAGCATCCGCAACATCAGCGACGTCGTGACGTGCAGTCCCCAGATCGCCGGGCGCGAGGCGCGCTGCAGCAACAGCATCGGATAGGCGACAAATCGCGCAATCGGTTCCGCGTTCTGAAAGGCGATCCGCTTGGGGACCAGCTCGCCGATGATGAGCTGCAAGAAGGAAATGCCGCACACCACCACGGTGAGTGCCAGTCCCACCCGCCGCTCGGCAATCCACATTACGGGAAGCTGACCGAGCCACTCGGCCAGCGGTTTGGCGAGATTCGCCCCGGCAAACGCCGAAGCGAACGTGCTGATCAGCGTCATGCCAACCTGCACCGTGGGCAGAAACCGGTCGGCATCGCGGGCCAGGGACAGCGCCACCTCCGAAGCCCCGTCACCTTCGGCGGCCCAGAGCTCCAATCGTCCGCGACGCGCGGTGAGAATCGCGATTTCGGCGGCGGCGAAGAAGCCGTTCAGGAGCGCCATCAGCACGATCACGCTCAACTCGACCGCCCAACCCGTCACGATTCATTCTCCGACGCGAGGTTCAAAAGTGAAACCGCGTCCGATTATGCGAACCGCGCGCCGTCCGGTCGAGCCACTCGCGGCGAACGGTGCTCGCGAAGCGGATACTTGCAGCATCCGATCAGTTTTGCGGTGACGGGGTCGGCTTGCTGTCGCTCGAATCGTCCGGCGTTTTCTGAGTCGCACCGAAGCTCAACAAATCGGTGTGTTCGGACGGTTCCCATCGATAGCTCTTGGCCCGCAGTTCCAAGATCGGCTCGCGATTCGGCTGGGCACCGCGATCGAAGAGTCCCAGTTCGCCGCTTACACTGCCGCCGGTAGGACAGCAGCCGCCGTCACCCTTGTTCCAAACGTAGAAGCCAAACTCAAGAGTGCTGACTGAACCTTCGGTGGCCGCCTTCGAGGACATTCCGATTCCCTTCCAGACAGCCTGCCCCTCAAGGAATCGCCACGGGAGTGTGTCCACGGGCGATACCCATTTGACGGGAATGAGCCGATCCTTGTGCTCGGCGAACACATGGTGCCGGGTCAAGTGCGCCGTTCCAGACCAGACTTCCGTGACGGCGAACAATTTGACTTGGTGAATTGTCCCGCCGCCATAAGTTTCGGTCGACACGTAGATCCATTTCGGATCCTCGAAGAACGTGTTCTCGATGCGATTCGACATCAGGACTCGCTCCAGCCGATAGCCGCCCGATTGTTTCGAATAGACTGCCACCCGGAAGTCGGCGTGCTTGGTCACGATCCAATGCTTGGTGGGATCGGAAGACCACCTTTCCTCCGTCATTCGTGTGAGCTGGCAGGTCCGAGGCGCCTCCTGAAAGTTGACCGGGTCGTAAAGCGGATGCGCGACATCCGCCAAAATCTCGGCATGAGTCCACAGCCGATCTTCGGCCAACGCGCCAAGACAAAGACCATGCACCACGCCGACCAGAACAATCAGCAACCTCATGCAATTTCCTCCGTGATACGTCGCGCGGGGAGATTTCACCGTGGCCGATGAAGTCCGATGTCCGGTCAAATGTCGTAATACATCGCGAACTCGTAGGGATGCGGGCGCTGGCGGAGGGCGTCGATTTCCCTTTCGGTCTTGTACCAGATCCAGGTGTCGATCACGTCCTCGGTGAAGACGTCGCCGCGCAGCAGGTACTGGTGATCCTTGCGCAGGGCCGCCAGTGATTCTTCGAGTGACGCCGGAGTCTTGGGGACGTCCGTCAGTTCATCCGGCGCGAGATCGTAAATATCCTTGTCGAGCGGCCGGCCGGGGTCGAGGCGGCGCTGGATGCCGTCGATCGC
>JANMLE010000004.1:0-6353 GCA_031372385.1 Planctomycetota bacterium
CAACTCAACGGTGCCCGCGCGGTGACGATCGTCGGGAAATATGCGTACGTCTCGTGTGCGGCGGGATTGGTCGTCGTGGATCTCGACGACCCCCTGCATCCCTGCATCGTGTCGACGATCGGCAGCGACATCCTGCGCGAACCGACCGCCGTCCAGGTGCAGTTCCGCTACGGGTTCGTGTGTGACAAAGACGGGTTGAAGGTTCTCGATGTCACGGACCCGGCGCATCCGCGGTTCGTGGTCGGCTATCCGCTGCGCGACGCCCGTAATGTCTACGTCGCCCGAAACTACGCGTATGTCGCCGGGGGTTGCGACGGGCTGGTCATCGTCGACGTGACGAACCCGGAACAGCCGGTGCTCCACGCGCGCTACGATGCGGACGGTCAGATGAACGACGTCCACGACGTGAAGCTGGGGGCGTACTATGCCAGCCAGTTCGCCTTCGTCGCCGACGGCCGCCACGGAATGCGCGTCCTGCAACTGACGTCGCCAGAGACACCGGGATACGACAGCTTCCTGCCGAAGCCCGTTCCACGGTTGATCGCCTGCTACCCGATTCCCCACGGCGGCTGCGCCGTCGCCATTTCCGAGGGTGTTGACCGGGATCGCGCGGTGGACGAATCGGGGAATCAGATCGCCGTGTTCGGGCGCGTCGGTGGCCGCCCGTTGTCGCTGGAAGAGCAGCGCCGCATGTACCTGCGTCCCGACGGCATCACGCCATACCGCATCCCCGAGATCCGCCGCAACGAGGAGATCCTTGTCCCACGCGACCGGGAAGGGGATCTGCACTACCGCCTGGAAGACAGCTTCGGCGAATCGCGCCATCCCGTGTTCAGCCCGAAGCGGCGCACCGAATAGCGACGGCGCATGAATGACTGTCGGGATTTGGCGAGAACCAACCGTAGCATGGACGCCTCGTCCGTGCGGTAAAACGTGACCAAGCGGCGGTGTGTTTTCGACTTCCGAGAGTTGCACGGTGTGTCGCAACGCGAGCGGTGGCTGCCTGACCCCGGCCGGTGTGCAACAAATCCCGGTAGAAGACCATCTGCCATCAAGACCAGGTGTTCAACAGTACAGCCGCGTCCTCCCTCGATCGGACAGCCACTCACTATCGGGGCGCGGCGCTCGCCGGCGGGAGTTGTTGCAGTTCCTGAAAGGCCGCGCGGATCGCCTTCGGATGATACGCGGCTGACTTTTGCAGGGCTCGGCCGATGTCCACGGGGAGCTGCGTCCGGGCGTCGATCCGTTGATCGCCCACGAAGATCTCGACCGGGACTCGGTCTGTGCGGTTGCGGGGCAGCCAAAGAATCAGCGACTCGTCCAAGTCCTTCAAAATTGGGTTGCCGCCGGTCCATTCCGTCGGCACGGTGGGACCGGTCCGCGATGTCAGATGCGCATGCGTCCGCTCATACGCCCAGACGAATTGGCGGGCCGAGTCGTAATCCACGTCTTCGGCCGCGGCGGTTTGCGCGAGGTGCTTCAGAAAGTCTTGCGCGCGATCGCGGGGGATGTTCATTGCAGTCAGCTTGCGGGACCGCAGTTCCGCCGCTTTCGCCAGTGCGGTGGCCGCGTCCTTCAACTCGGCGGAGTTGCCGTACGGCCGGGAATTCAACGCCGCCGCGACGCCGTCGATCTCGGCTTGGAATGGAAACTCCGTGTCATTCTCTTGCAGGGTTGCCGCCACGACTCGTGACAGCGCCAGCGGCCATTCGTGCAGCGTCGGTCGACCGGGAGTCGCGGTCAATCGGCGCAGTTGCCGCCAGCCGTCGCGCTGCAGTTCATGGTGGCAGGCGAAGCAGGCATAGTTCGCCAATTCCGGCCACGGCGCCGCGTCACCGTCGGGACCGGGCGCGGCAGCGGCGACGGCGGATGAACGATCGATCAGGTCGGCCGTGAGTCGCATCGATTCTTCCAGCGTCACGAGCGCCGCGATCATCGTCGCCTTCGTCACCGCGACCTCATCGGGATCAACGACAAGCGGGGCGTCGCCCTTCGGTCGGAGCTGGTTGCTGCGTTCGACGAAGGCGTCGCGAACCTGCTTGTACTTCTCATCCAATCGCCGCCAGTGTCGCGGCATCTGATGCACGAACTGCGACAATTCGAAGCTGGGGAGCGGCGGGTGTCCGGCCGCGTACATCTCATGGGTGATGACCTTTTGCTGCTCGACATTCCCGACGTGACACGACAGACAGACACGGGTCTGCGTGCGCGTCGAATGGACGTCCCAATACCCGAAGTCTTCGAACTTGCGTTGGGGGCTGAGCGTTCTCCACCACGAATCGGGATCGTCCTGATCGCGCGGCCGGGCATGCGCCGCCCCCCAGCCTTCGGCCCCGTCGGCCCGCTTGCCCGCGGGACCATGACACGCTTCGCAGGAAACTCCGATCGTGTAGCGCGGGTTGCGGTGAGTCTCTTCCTGAACCAAGTCGCCCTGCAATTTCATCTGCTCGACGGGAATCGAACTGTGGCAACTCAGGCAGCGGCGATCTCGATGGACCAGCGACGCTCCCTGCGGATCGACGATCCCCAGGTGCTTGGCGATCAGCTTGGATTGGTCGCCGAGCAGGATCGTGAACGCTTGGTAATGGGGGTCGTGATCTTTCCACGTCAGGATCTCATCCCGCAGAATCCAGCCGTCGTTGCTGCGATTGCCGATGTCCGAGGCGAGTTCCTGATTCGACGCGGGTTTGGCCCGGCCGTGACAATCCACGCAGGTGGTTTCGCTGAGACCAACGACCCGCCGCGGACCACCGGGATGCACACCCATCAAGTCCCGCGCATTCCGGGACGGGGACTCATCGCCCGTGACCACTTGAGCCCAGACGAACGGGAGAGTCAGGCAGAGGAACGGAATCCAGCAGCGGTTCAAGTCGAGCTTCATCATTCCATCTCCGACGCGGGGGGAGTCGTCGCACTTTCGCGCTGTCCGGCGGCATCGTTGGCGCGAGCGGGTCGGTTCGAGCTGTTGTCTGACGAGCGCAACTGCAACTGCCGGATTTGCCGGCGAATCTCCGGCCAATTGGCATCGAGCAGATACGGACTGTCGTGGTGGTCGAACGGGGGAACGGCGTTGTTCTTCGACCCGCAATACGAGAGCAGTTCGCGCAACCGCAGGAAGGCTTCCCGCCGCGCTGGATCAACGCGGTTTCCGTCCCCGCGCGCGTCGGCGGCTCCCTTGTCCAGGGCGACCGCGGCCAGATAAAGCTGAGCCGCGCGGTCCCAGCCCTGCATGGTCAGTGTCGCATGGTCGGCGAGCAGCGCGTCTCTGAGCGAAGTGATGTCAGCCGCGGTGAACGACGACTGCGAAAGCTGCCGCGAAGTGTCGGCGAGCTTCGGCCGCATCTCGGCGATCAAAGCCAGCGCGCGGGCTTTGTCGGGTGACGCCGTTCGCATCGCCGTCCGCAGAGCGGCCTGGTCCGACGCGATCTGACGGGACGCGACGGCGGGGAGGTGACGCTCCGTTTCCGCCAGCAAGCCGAAACTCCATGTCCCCCAGGGCAACTCGCCGGGACCGAGTTTCCACGCGGTTCGCGCCTGCCGCCAGGAGGGGGCAGACAAGTCGTGATGGCATCCGAAACAATCGTATTGCGCCAACTCGGGCCAGACGCTTTTGGAATTGCCGGCCGCGGCGGACAGGATGTCCAACTCATGGTCCGCGGTGACCAGTTGCCCGATGAGCCAGTTCTTCGCTTCGTATGTCGACCGGTCCGACGAAGGCTCGCTGTTGGCGACCGGGCTGCGCTTCCGATCATCCGCGCGGCGCCAGTGGACCGGCATCTGCGATTGAAAGGCGGAGTACTCGAAGGCCAAGCGGGGATGCCCGGCCGCGATGAAGTCGTGGCTGACGTACTGACTGGCGTTGCCGACATGGCAGTCGGCACAGACGCCGACGCGCGTCGGCAGGTCCTTGGTGTCGTGGAATCCGGCCCGTGCTTTCTGATCGCCGGACCAGACCGCGGACTGCTTCCATTCGCGGGTGTGGTGGGGGCCGAGCCACTCGCGCGCGGGACCGTGGCAGCTCTCGCAACCGACCCCTTCGGCGAGCTTCACGGGGAAGTCTTTGCGATCGGCCACATCCATCGCGGCGGGGGCGTGGCAGGCGAGGCACTCGCGCGTTTTCCAAGCGGGCCGCGGCAGATTCAATCGCGCGGCCATCTCCCGCGATCGCTGCCCACGGAGCACCTCACCCGCCAATTGGTGCGTGTCGCGATCCAGGAAGAAATGAGCCGCCGAACCGAGCACCGATTCTCGACGGGGGTTTCCATGACAACTCGCCGAAGCACAGGACAGGCTGCCGAGAAACATGCCGGTCGACGCGCTTGTCGGAGACTCTTCAGTCGCGACCGCCGCAGACGGCTCAGGCGATGTGAGCGCAGCGATGAGCTTCAATTCCGACGCCGTCGGCCCTGTCGGCAACCCCGGCAACGATTGAGCGATCACCAACGATTGACCGGCCAGCAGCGTCCAACAGCAGACGGACAACAGACAAACCGCGACGAGCCGCCGGTGCAAACGGACTGCGTGATGACCGGTCGCGGGCTGCCATTCCCGGAGCGTCGTTGGTGTGAGAACGATTGTCATGTTGGTTGGCGGGTTTGATCGCGGGCACTAGTCCAGATTATTCACCACGAAATACTCGAAAGACACGAAAGGGAAGAAGGGACAAGAGCCTGGTCCCCACTGACAGCATTGGCACGACACGCGATGTCTTTTGATGCTCGAATCGCAACTCTCTTCACTTTCGTGTTTTTCGAGAATTTCGTGGTTCATCATGAATGATCCGGGCCAGCTCGCCGCATTCATGAGGAACCACGGAAACCACGGAAGTTCACGGAAATGGAGGAGCGGAAAAAACTCGCCGTCTGGCACTGCGTTGGTTGGACGGGATGAGATTCTTTTACGCAACTTCTGTCTCTTCGTCCCTTCCGTGATGTTCCGAACTACTGACGTTGCGTCCCTTCGCGCGACGCGAAAAATCCTGCAAATGCGTCGTCCTGACTCTCGGCCCCCTCACTCTAAGGGACTGTGCATTTGTTAGTTCCGAGAGTTTGCCAGGACTTCATCTGTGTTCATCTTTCTGCCTCTCTCTTTCTGTCTCGCTGCTTTGCCGGAAGAGGAAGAAGGAGACAGAAAGAGAGAGGCAGAAAGATTACTGAGTCTCGCTCTCCCCCGAAGACGGGGAGAGGAGACAAGAAACGGATTCGTCTGTCTGTCCTTGCTACCCACTACCCACTTCTCTAATGCGGAAAACTGACCAGCGGATTGATCCGCATCGCCGCGTCGTGCGGGCACGAGGTGACACAGGCGGGCTGCTGGCTGGGGAGATGGCTGCAGAGATCGCACACCGCGGCGCGGCGCGTCACCAGGTCCATTTCGGGCCGCACTTCCTTTCCCAAAACTTCCAGGGTTTGACTGCCGGCTTCGGGGATCGCGTCCAGCGTGGCGGACAGGACGAATTGACCGTACTCGGCGGGCAGGTCGAGGATGACTTCGATGGCCAGCAGATTGTTCGCCGGGGTGAACTGCGCGGTGTCGAGATCCACCGAATTCCCGGACCACTCGATTTGTTTTCCATTCAGCCAGACGCCGGCAACGGTCGACTTTTTCACCCGAATCTTGTCGATGGCCCCCTTGCGCCGGTCGTCATGGATCGACAGCCGGAAGTGGCGCGAGTTCGACTTTTTCGGCAACCGGAATTCATGGCGGAAACAGAGCCGCAGCGGCCCCGTGTCCGCCGAGTCTTGTTGCTCCGCTGACCAATATCGCAAGAAGTCTCCCTGCCAGCGAAACGGCGATGCCCCCTGCATCCAACCGGCACCCAGTCGGCGGGCTTGATGCCAGTCATCCGGTAGAGATCGGCGGCTCGCGCAAACCCACGCCATCGATTCTTCGGGAATCAGGCCGGTGTCGTGCATCTGGATCGAATCGTACGGGCATTGATCGGCACAGGCGGAGCAACCGATACACCAGTCATAGATTTCGATCTGCCCGTTGGCTCCGCGTCCGATCGATCCCACCGGACAGCCGATCATGCAGACGGGATTCAAACAATTCCGGCAGGCGGACGGCACCAGAAAGCGGTCGTATCGCGGACCGTCCAGGAACAGGCGGCTGTAGCCGTCGTCATGGGTGTCAACACAAGCCTTCACGCAATCGCCGCAGCGCGTGCAGGAATCCAGGTCGATCACCAGCAGCTTGGTCCCCTGGAACAATCCCATCTGCTGGAATTCGGGCGATGCCACGAGCTCCGATTCCGTATGGCCGCTTTCCGCCGCATGGAGCTGGCTGATGCGCGCGGCGGCGAGGCTGGCGACCTGTTGCTGGAGCTGCGCGGATTCGGCCATCAGCCGTCG
>JANMLE010000059.1:0-1873 GCA_031372385.1 Planctomycetota bacterium
CGGTCGTGAAGTGCCCGCAGAACGAAATGCTCAAGAAGATCGGCGGGACGCTCGTCGCCTCGTGCCTGACGAAAGACGAAAAGTGGTCGCGACAACTGCTCGACGCGACCAACATCGACCGGCTGAACATCGGCGAAGTGAAGACGATCCAACTCCACTGGATGCAGCCGCACGAAGGCAACATCATCGACTTCCTGTTCCGGGCGCGAGCCTTTCAGAACAGTCCACCACCGTCGCACTGAGTGAGTGGATGGTGGGTAGTGGACAGTGGGTAGGAGTCAGCCGCACCGTCCACGACTCCATCCCTCGCCCCCTTTGCTTTTTCCTATCCACCATCCACCATCCACTACCCACTACCCACTACCCACTACCCACCATGCGCTGGTTACTCGCCACAATTCTCTGGAGCAGCAGCGTGATGACCGTTCACGCCGCCACATTCGTCTACGTGTCGATGGCACCGGAGCAGAAGATTCAGATCTATCGGCTGGATTCAAAGCCCGGATCGTTGACCGCGGTCGACGCCTTTGCCGTGGAAGGAAGCCCCGGATCGCTGGGCACGGATCCGAAGCGGCAATTCCTGTTCGCCTCGTTGCGCACGACGAACAGCCTGGCGAGTTATCGGATCGATCAGGCGACCGGAAAGCTGACGCCGGTCAGCGTGGCCCCGCTCCCCAAGGGTGAGAACGCCGCGTTTGTCACCACCGACCGAACCGGACGCTGGCTGCTGTCGGCGTCGTACAACGGCGGAACGGCGGTCGTCCATCGCGTCAAAGACGACGGGACGATTGAGGTTCCCGCAGTGCAAACAATGTCGACGGCGAAGACGGCTCATAGCGTCGCGATCGACCGCGCAAACAAGCTGGTGTTCGTCCCGCATGTCGCCCCGAACGCCGTCTTCCAATTCCGGTTGGATGAGGCGACCGGCAAACTGACGGACGCCGGCAAGGCACCGGGCGGAACCGACAACGCCGGACCGCGGCATCTCGCGTTTCATCCGACACAGAACTTCGCGTACACGTCCGATGAGCAAGGGAGCAGCGTCACCGGATACCGCCTCGACCCGGTGACCGGGCTGACGTCATTCCAAACGCTGTCGACGTTGCCCGCCGACTTTCAGGGGCAGAACTCGACGGCCGAGGTCAAAGTTCATCCCAGCGGAAAGTTTGTCTGGGTGTCGAACCGCGGACTCGACAGCCTCGCTGGCTTTTCGATCGACGCGAAGACCGGCACGTTGACGCCACTGGGACAGACGCCCACCGAGAAGACGCCGCGATCATTCGAGATCGATCCGTCAGGCCAGTACGTCTTCGGAGCCGGCGAAGGCTCGGGCAAGCTGGCGGTCTTTCGCGTCGACACATCGACCGGCCGGTTGGAACGCATCCAGACGTACGACGTGGGCAAGAGCCTCACTTGGGTTCTCGCGGTCGGTGTTGGCAACGACTGACCAGTCTGCTGAAAAACGTGGGGTACGTTTCCAACGTGCCGAGTTACTTTGGGATTCGAGCACGATGAAATCGTGCTCCATGTGTCATTCAACACGCTCCGAATCAACCTTGCCCTCATTCGTCGGGATCTTGTCCGCGGGCCAGCGTGACATCGGCGCGGTTGGCGCTCATTTCGGCCGTGCTCGGACGCTCCAGCCGAACGAGCCGACTTTTCACCGGCCGGGTCGACTGCGTGAAGTCGGGGTCCAACGACGGCGCGGGTCCGCGGTTCCACCGCTTCAGCCGGTGTGGTTTCAAGTCATGCAGGAAACTGGCGCAGCCGCACGTGAACGACGTCAGCAGCAAGACCAACAGGATGTTTCGACACGACATCTTCATCGTGCGAGATCTCCGATGTTCGGGACGAATGGGATTGGGAAGGGGGG
>JANMLE010000127.1:0-1245 GCA_031372385.1 Planctomycetota bacterium
GAGTTGGCGAAAGGGAACCGGTGGGACTTCGATGTGAATATCCAGGCGATCCAGCAGCGGTCCGCTGATCCGTGCGGTGTAGCGTTCAACCTGCATCGGATTGCATTTGCACTGCCGCCGCGGGTCGCCCCGATAGCCGCAGGGACAGGGATTCATCGCCGCCACGAGCATGAAGTTCGCCGGAAACGTCAGGCTGCCCATCGCACGGCTGATCGTCACCACGCCGTCCTCCAGCGGTTGCCGCAGCACTTCCAGCGTGCGGCGGTTGAACTCGGGCAACTCGTCCAGAAACAAGACGCCGTTGTGCGCGAGGCTGATTTCACCGGGGGCCGGAATGCTGCCGCCTCCCACCAGTCCCGCTTCGCTGATCGTGTGGTGCGGCGAACGAAACGGGCGTTGCAGCAGCAGCGGCTGGCCGGGATCGAGCCGCCCGACGGCGCTCCAAATGCGGGTCGTTTGCAGACTCTCTTCCAAAGCCAGTTCCGGCATGATGGTTCCCAGTCGCGCGGCCAGCAGCGTCTTGCCGGTTCCCGGTGAGCCGATCATCAGCAGGTGGTGCGCGCCGGCCGCGGCGACCGTGACCGCGCGCTTGGCCGATTCCTGACCCTTCACGTCGCCATAGTCGATCTGATAGTGGCCGAATTCGGCGACCGCGTCCGTCCAACTGAATGGATGCGCGGGGATCTCCAGTTGCCCGCTGAAGAAGCCGACCGCTTCGGTCAATGACGCGACGGGGATGACGTCGATCCCTTCGACCACGGCGGCCTCGCGCGCGTTGGCGGCCGGCACGACCAGCCCCCGCATCCCCAGTTCCTTCGCCTTCAGGGCCATCGACAGCGTTCCCTTGGCCGGACGAATCGAACCGTCGAGTGCCAGTTCACCCACCGCCGAAAACTTGCCCAGCAGGTCCGACACCAACTGGCCGCTGGCCACCAGCAGTCCCAGGGCGATTGACAAATCGACCGACGCCGCCTCTTTCGGCAGATCGGCGGGTGACAGGTTGATGACGATCCGGTCGATGGGCCGGACGTAGCCGCTGTTGACGAGTGCCCGTTCGATGCGGTGAGTGCTTTCGCGGACCGCCGCTTCGGCGAGTCCGACGAGGATCGTCTTCGGCATCGCCCCCGGCGAAATGTCGACCTCGACATCCACCGGAGCCGCGTCAATCCCGAGCAGCGAATACGTCGTCAGCTTGGCGAGCATGTGGGGAACGCGCGTCTGAAGGGAGATTCGAAGTCATCCCGA
>JANMLE010000187.1:0-5312 GCA_031372385.1 Planctomycetota bacterium
GTTGTTGGGTGGCCCCCGCGGCGCTCCGCCGCCCCGCCCCACCCGCGAGGGGCTTTGTGGTCCGGCTGGGGGGCCGGCGCTCGACGCGCGGTGGACCCACCCTACTCTGAAAGAGGCGATGGCCCTGCGTCGTCCGCCCCCTGCCGTGCAAAGCATGATCCTCACCGTTAGACTGCGGCGGCCAGTGGCAACTGTTGCGACCGGGCACAGGGCCGCGTGTCCATGTCTGGTATTTCCTCCGGGGCGACGACGGGATTTCGTGGATGTCGGCAAAAGAGAACGTACCGGCTGACTTGATCGGAATCTCGATCCGCGTCCTGATCGTGGACGACGATGAATCCCATGCGCAGGCCGTGGCCGAAAGCCTGCGCCGCGTGGGCTATGACTGCACCGTCGCCGGGTCGGGTGAACGGGCGGTCGCGCTGATCGAAAGCCAGACGTACGACGTCGTCGTCACCGACCTGATGATGGATGATGTCGATGGTCTGGAGATCCTCCGCAAATCCAAAGAGGAACTGCCGGACGCGGAAGTGATCCTGCTGACGGGACACGCCTCGATCAAGACCGCCGTCGCCGCCGGACAGCACGGCGTTCACACGTATCTGACCAAACCGCTCGACGTGACGGAACTGCGGCACGCGGTCGAGAAGGCTTCCGCCCGCGTCCGCCTGCTCCGGCAGAACGCGGAACTCAGCCAGCGCCTCGACGAGAAGTTCGGTTACGAGGGGGTCGTCGGCAACAGCCCGACCATGCACCGCGTGCTCGAAAAGCTGCGCAGCGTCGCGGCGACCGACAGCACGGTGCTGATTCTCGGAGCCAGCGGAACGGGCAAGGAACTCGCCGCGCGGGCACTCCACCAGAACAGCGAACGGAAGAACAAGCCGTTCGTCCCGCTCAACATTTCCGCGTTGCCCGAGAGCATCCTGGAGAGCGAACTGTTCGGCCACGAAGCCGGGGCCTTCACCGGAGCGGCCACCAAGCGGATCGGCAAGTTCGAGTATGCCAACGGCGGAACGCTGTTCCTTGACGAAGTCGGCGAAATGCCGATGCCGACACAGATCAAGCTGCTGCGAGTCCTCGAAGACCGCAAGGTCACCCGGTTGGGGGCGAACGACGAAATCGAGGTCAACGTCCGGCTGGTCGCAGCCACCAACGCGTCATTGAACGAAATGGTGAAGCGGGGCTCGTTCCGCAAGGATCTGTTCTATCGGCTGTCGGTGGTGACGATCGAACTCCCCGTGCTGGCCGATCGGCGCGGCGACATCCCGCTGCTCATCGAGCATTTCCTCAAGCAGCTCACGGCGCGCTACAAGAAGCCGGTGCCGATCATCAGCAAACAGGTGCAACAGGCGCTCATCGCGCATTCGTGGCCCGGCAACGTGCGCGAACTCCGCAACGCGGTCGAGGGGATGCTGGTCCTTGACAAGGATGGCCGGCTGGACGTCGACGATCTCCCCGATGACATCGCCCCGCTGGGTCAGGCGGTCGACTCCGACGCCGCCGGCACCACGGCGCGCGGCGCGGATGCGCTGATCGGGCGTTCGTTCACGGAAGTCGAACGGTACTACATCGAACGAGCCCTGGAACTGACCGGCGGAAAACGCGAAGAGGCGGCCAAGATGCTGGAGATCGGCGAACGAACCCTGTATCGCAAGATCAAGGAATACGACATCAAGGGGTAGGCGATCGGCGGGAGTTTTCTTCCCGTGGGATAAGCTTCCAGCTTGTCTCTTTCGAATGCGAGTTTGACAAGCTGGAAGCTTATCCCACGGCAGATCATCACCCGCTGGTTGTCAGTGAAAATTATGGCCACGATCGACATCCCCGTTCCCGATTCATCCCACGCCGATTCGTCCTGCAGTGAACCGGCGTCCGACGGGTTCACCAGTGACGAAGTCGCGCAGTTCTGGCGGGACGGCTACTTGTGTGCGCGGGGACTCGCCGCCGGTGACGATGTGGCTCACATGCGCCGCGTCACCGAGACTGGCCTGCGGGAACAAACCGGTCCCGTCGAGTACGAGGCCGACCTGAATTATCCGGGCGCTCCCCGTTCCTTGGACGCGGTCGGGGGCCGGACGATCCGTCGCCTGAAGCAGGCTCTCAGTCGTGACTTTCTCTTCACCGAATGGATGCTGCGTCCCGCGGTCCTCGGACGATTGCAGCAACTGCTCGGACCGCAGGTCGTCTGTCCGCTGGCACATCACAACTGCATCATGACCAAGCAGCCGCAGTACAGCAGCGAAACTGGTTGGCATCAGGACATCCGCTACTGGTCGTATGCCAGGCCCGAACTGGTCAACGTGTGGCTCGCGCTCGGTCGCGAACACGCCGCCAACGGTTGCCTGCAAGTCATCCCGGGTTCGCATCGGTGCGACTTCGATCGATCCCGGTTTGATGTGGACGTGTTCTTCCGCACCGATCTGCCGGAGAATCAGACCCTGATTCAGACGCGGCAGTTTGTCGAACTGGAACCGGGCGACGTGCTGTTCTTTCATTGCAAGACCCTTCACGCCGCCAGCCGCAATGCGACGACCGAGTCGAAGTTCTCGGCGGTCTTCACGTTCCACGGCGGTGACAACCATCCGCTGCCCAACACGCGATCGGCGGCGTTGCCGGAACTGCTGCTGACACCGGCCCGGTGATTGAGGACTGCTGATGGCCGATTGCCGAAAGCTGATTGCCGATAGCCGATCTCACCTTTCAACTTTTTCCGAGGCACCGATGAGTCCGGACAACCTTCAACAGTTGATCTCCGGCTGGCAACGGGGTGACATCGACTGGTTCGCCGTCGAAGCGACACTCCGGACAGCGTTCTCACCCCCGCTCATTGCCGGCGATGTCATGGTCGATCTGGACCGGGTCCTGCGCTGCGGATTTCCCGAGGTCGTCTTCGGCATGGGAAAGACACCGGCAGCGATCATCGCCGTGTTCGCAGCCCAGTCGGCCGCCGGACAGAACTCGCTGGCGACCCGCGTGACGCCCGAGCAGATGGAGCAGGTTTGCGCTGCGTTTCCCGATGCCCGCGTGAACACGGTGGCGGGAACGATCGCGTTGACGCGGTCTCCTGCGGATGTGCGCGGGCGGGTGCTCGTCGTCACCGCGGGGACGAGCGACCGGCCGGTCGCCGAAGAGGCTTTGGAAACCGCGCTCTGGATGGGTTGCCACGCGGAGCTGGTCATCGACGTGGGGGTTGCCGGCCCGCAGCGCTTGCTCGCCCAGCGCGACCGCCTGCGGGATGCCGAGGCGGTGGTGGTCGTGGCGGGGATGGAAGGGGCGTTGCCGTCGGTCGTTGCCGGCTGGGTCTCGGTGCCCGTGATCGCGGTGCCGACCAGCATTGGATACGGGGCAAATCTGGGAGGCTTTTCCGCACTGTTGAGCATGCTCAACAGTTGCGCCGCCAATGTCGCCGTCGTGAACATCGACGCGGGATTCAAGGGTGGCTATCTTGCTGCGATGATCGCCCGACAATTTGGGCAATCGACGAAATTGGAGCCTCTTCAGTAAGCCGAAGCGTAAGTTTTGAAGTTGCGCGGTTTTGGATTTGCGACCCAACGGGGCAGCCCCAAGTTAGCCCAGGGCAAGCGACCATCGGGAGCGCCGCCCTGGGTTGCGACCACCACAAATTCTGGAGCTCTGAAGGGGCGGCCCTATGCCGTTCAGTTGAATAGTGCCGCCCCTTCAGGGCTTGGTATTCCCACAAATCCGCCAACCCAGGGCGTTGCCCTGGGCTGGCATAACGTCGCCCCTTCGGGGCTGAAATCCGAAAACGCCCAACTTCAATAATCACGCTTCGGGTTAGTTTTGTCAGAGGCTCCACAACTCTTGGGGAATCGAATGTCTGAGGCCATTTCGTTCGAGCGCATCACAACACCGCCGACTCCTCCCGTCCGCAGCAAGGAGATGCACAAGGGTGACTGCGGCCGGGTGCTGGTGATCGCCGGCAGCCGGGGGATGAGCGGTGCCGCATGCCTGACGGCGACCGCCGCCCTGCGTGGCGGAGCGGGTCTCGTCACCGCCGCGATCCCCGAAGGAATTCAAGCGATCGTCGCGGGTTTCGAACCCTCGTACCTGACTGCCGGCCTGCCAGAGGACGAGCACGGTCGGATCAAGGCCACCGCCCACAAACGACTGCACGAACTGCTGACGTCGCAAGGAGCCGTCGCGATCGGTCCCGGACTGGGTCAGTCGTCCAGCCTGCTGGAACTGGTCGTCGACATGTACGATTCGATCGCCGTTCCACTGGTCGTCGATGCCGACGCCCTGAACCTGCTGGCGCGCCGGTCCTACATGGTGCAGCGCGCGGCCGACGCACCCGCGCGCGTGCTGACGCCGCATCCCGGCGAGTTCGCGCGGCTGACGGGTCTGGACGTCGCCGCCATCCAGCAGGATCGCGAACGTCATGCCGTCGAGTTCGCGCGGCGCAACAACGTGATCCTCGTTCTGAAGGGACACGGGACGATCGTCACCGACGGACAACGGTTGTCCGTCAATCAGACCGGCAACAGCGGGCTGGCCACCGGTGGAACCGGCGATGTCCTGACCGGCGTGATCGCGGCGCTGCTCGCCCAGCGCATCCCCCCGTTCGAGGCGGCCCGCCTGGGTGCCCACGTGCATGGCATCGCCGGAGATCTCGCCGCGGAAGACATGTCCAAACCGGGCCTGATTGCGTCCGACCTGCTCACCAAGATTGGACGGGCCTGGTGTGAGATGGGGGCGTAGCGCTTGGCCGAGGCGGACTACAGTATGCAGCAGCCATCCGTCACCAACATGTCCGCTTGACGAAGCCCTCCGCGCTATTCGTCGGTGACGCAGCCATCCGAGGCGCTTTTAACCCGCTGAATGTATTTGAACAGCGTGCCTCGCGTGGCCTTCAGGGCCGGGGCCTTCCAAGCGGTGCGGCGGCGATTGAGTTCGGTGGACGCCAGTGCCACATCGATCCGATTCACATTCGCGTCGATGGCAATCATGTCGCCGTCTTGAACGAGGGCGATCGGACCACCCTCCTGGGCTTCAGGAGTCACGTGGCCGACGATGAAGCCGTGCGAACCGCCCGAGAACCGGCCGTCGGTGATCAGCGCCACGTCGGAACCGAGTCCAGCGCCCATGATCGCCGATGTCGGCGTCAGCATCTCGGGCATGCCGGGGCCTCCCTTGGGGCCTTCGTACCGGATGATGATCACGTCCCCCTTGCGGATCTTGTTCTGTTCCAGACCGCGGAGCATGTCCTCTTCGGAATCGAAGACGCGCGCGGGACCGGTGAAGACCAGCCCCTCTTTGCCGGTGATCTTCGCCACCGCGCCGTCCGGGCAGAA
>JANMLE010000009.1:0-9755 GCA_031372385.1 Planctomycetota bacterium
CGACGTCGAACCCAGATTCACCGCCACGTCATTCGTGCTGCCGACGAAATACAACTCGTCAGTCCCGCCGCTGTCGGCGACCGTGTCCGTGCCAAGCGGCGTGGTCGTGAGGAACAAGTACCGGTCATTCTCCGTGCCGCCGTTCAGGCTGTCGTTGCCCGCCTGCCCGTACAGCGTGTCGTTGCCGGCACCACCCGAGAGACTGTCGTTGCCGGCACCGCCCACCAGGGCGTTGTTGAGCGAATTCCCGGTCAGTGTGTCGTTCCCCGAGCCGCCATAGATGTTCTCCAGCGAGCTCGCCGAGAGCAGCGTCAGCTTCAGATTGGCGTTGGCCGTCTGCTGTGTCGTCAGGCCCAGATTCACCGCCACGTCATTCGTGCTGCCGACGAAATACAGCCGGTCGAGCCCCGAGCTGTCGGTCACGCTGTCGGCGTCGAGTTGCGTGTTGGTGTTGAATACGAACGTGTCATTCTCCGTGCCGCCGTCCAAGCTGTCGTTGCCCGCCTGGCCGTACAGCGTGTCGTTCCCACCGAGTCCGAACAGTTTGTCGTTGCCGGCACCGCCCTGCAGCAGGTTGTTGAGAGTATTCCCCGTCAGCCTGTCGTTCCCCGAGCCGCCGTAGATGTCTTCCATGGATGTCGCGGAAGCCAGCGTCAACGTCAGGTTGTCAAACAGAACACCATCGACATCTTGGGGCGTCGTCAGGCCCAGGTCCACCTTCACGTCCATGGTGCTGCCGACAAACGTCAGCAGGTCGGTTCCAGTGCTGTCAGTGACTGTGTCCGAACCGAGTGGCGTACTCGTGTTGAAGGAGTACACATCGTTCCCCACGCCGCCGTCCAGGCCGTCGTTGCCCCCCTGGCCGTACAGTGTGTCGTTCGCACCGAGTCCGAACAGGTTGTCATTGCCGCCGCCGCCAGCCAGCAAGTTGTTGAGTGAGTTGCCGATCAGGATGTCGTTTCCCGATCCGCCATTGATGTTTTCCATGGATGTCGGGGAGGCCAGCGTCAGCTTCAGGTTGGCGTTGACCGTCTGTTGATTCGTCTGGCCCAGGTTCACCCCCACCGCATTTGTGCTTCCCGCGAAAGTCAGCAGGTCGGTTCCCTGACTGTCGGTGATGGTGTCCGCCCCGAGTTGCGAGTTCGTGTTGAACGCGTACGTGTCGTTGTTGGCACCGCCGTCCAGAATGTCATTGCCGCCCCCGCCTCTCAGCGTGTCGTTCCCATTGCCGCCGCGGAGCGTCGTCCCCTGGGTCACAACCGCGGCCACCGCCAGGGTGTCATTGCCATCATTGCCATCGGCCGTCAGGGCTGTCCCCAACGCCAGACTGCCGACCGTGATCGAGTCGTCACCGGCGTAGCCGAAAATTTTGATGGCCGTCACCGCCGCCGGTGTGAACGTGGTCGAAATTCCATTGACCGTGGCGTTCAGCGAGGCACCTTCCGAGATCGTGATGGTGTCCATCTGAGGCGTTCCGTACACGTTGACCGTTGTACCGACCAGTTGCGCATAGCCACCCACCGTGCGCGTGGCGATGTTGCTGGAATTGGTCCCGTCAGTAACTTGGAAGCTCACCGTCCGCGGCGCCGCACTCGATGTCGTACTGACGTACGTCACCGTCCGCAGCGCGGCCTGATAGTTCGCCACCGTGTCGATGCCGCTCAGCGTCAAAGTGCCGGCCCCATCCCAAATCCCGCTGATATTCGCGGTGTTGGCAAAATCCAGCACATCGCCAATCTGGAACCCCGCCGTGATTTGGACCGTCGCCCCGGTCAAGTTGGCACTGTCCGAATCGGCCAGTTTCAGCGTCGACGTGATGGTCTTGGCCGCGCCACCCGGTGCATACGGTAACGGCGTCGTTTCGATGGCCGACAAGACCGGTGGATTGGTCGGAATGATCACGGTTGTGATTGCGGCCGTGTAGATATCGAGTTGTTGCAGGGCTCCATTCGGATTGTCGCCCGTGCTGTTTGAGTTGTCAGCCCACGAGGCATGCATCACCCCGGCATTAAAGGTCAGGCCCAGATAGTCGCCCATTTGCTGTCCACCGGTCGCCGCGACGGTTCCATTGGTCAGCCCCGTGGCGACCTGCACGTTGGTTCCCCATGTCGCGCCGCCGTCGCTGCTGGAAGTGGCGAACAGCTCAACCCGCGTGTTGTTGCCGCTGTTCCGGGCGTCATACCAGACAATCCCCACCTCGCCCGTGGTCTGATCAATCGCAATCTTCGAAAAGAACTGGCTGCGGTTCGTCAAATCATCATCGACTCGCTTGGCCGCACTCCATGTGGCGCCGTTATCGTCCGAAGTGCGGACCATGATGTCGAAGTTGTTGCCTTCATCGACCACTTCTTCCGTGTAGACCATGTACAAACGGCCATCATTCACGCCACCGCTGCGGTCATAAGCCAGGCCGACTTCCGCGTCGGTGCTCCGTTGATCCTGAGCCGGCAGATGATCGAAACTTCCGACATTCGTGTTCGTCGCCAGCACACTCGCGCTGAACCCCGCGCCCCCAAGACCATCGGGATCGGTGCTAACCAGGATATTGGTGGGGCCTTCCCCCCCATCGTTGAACTGGTTGCTCACCACGACTTGACCTGCCGAGCCAACCGTAATGTCGCCAAAGGTGTACCCGTTCATTCCGGGAACCACGGCTGGTGCGCTGAACGCCCCCACGACGCCCAATCCCGTCACCGAGGCACCGGAAACCACCATGCCCCCCGCCTCGTTCCAAGTGATCCACACACTGCCATTCACACCACCGGCACCCGGCCCCGTGACGATTGTCGGTTGGTCGACGGCGGATCCCAGCGCCGTCAACTGGGAGAATGTCAGTCCGCCATCGGTGCTCACGGCAATCGGAACGCTGTTCAACGTGTTGCTGATGTAGCTGATGAAGAGGTTGCCATACTGATCCCATGCCAACGTGGGATCGCAGCACGCGGCCACCAGCGAATCGTTGCCATCCGCGATCAGGAAATCGGCGCCATTGCTTGGCAACCACGTCGCGCCGCCGTCGTTGCTCCGCGCCGCAAACATGCCACCGGCAGCGTTATTGGAAGAGGCAAACAGTTGCTGCGGGTTGTTGGGGTTGACGATGATGGCCGACTCGTCCTGGTTTCCCGGAAGTTGGCTGATGTTCACGTTCGGTCCGACGGTCAGGCCGGCCAACAGTCGCCGCGTTTCCAACAACTCCACCTGGGCGGACAGCGTGGAATTCCGACTGTGACGCCTGTGAGCGTGGCGCCGAGTTGTCCGGCTCAGTCGACTGTAAACACCCTTCAGCCAGAAGCTGATTCCCATGATCGCCTTTCGCCTGTTGGATTCGAGAGAGACAACCCGCGCTGATGCTTCGCGGAATCGGGCATCTCCGAACGTTTACTTCGGCTGATTGCCACGGGGCTCATTTGCAACAACAACGCCCGCCTGTCGTATCAACATCGTTGACGGGCAACGAATTCGGATACGCCGATAACAACGAATCTATGACGTGACCGACAAAAGTCGCTTGGACAGCGTTTCGTAGCACGGACGCCTCGTCCGAGCCCGAATGTCATGGGAGATTTCAGACGCACGGACGAGGCGTCCGTGCTACGGGGACTTTTGTCGGTCACGTCATCTATGGCTCTCCGCCATTCCTGTTGAAAGTTGTGTGACGTGAGAATTCCCGCAGACCGGCGGCCAGCGCCTTGCCGCTCACGGGTGTTGTTCAACAGGAATTGCGAAGAGAGGAGTTTGTCACTTGCCAGAAGATTGGCAACGCAAATGGAAAAGCGACTGTGTTTGCTGCGATGACGATAACCAGCGGCGACGGCGAACACCAGACTCACGGACCGGTGCCGCCGTCGCCCCCAACCCGTGACCGCCTGTGCAACAGCGTTCCGCCATGACGGAGTTCACCGCGTGAGAAACTCTGACAGGCAGGTCGTCCGCAGGAAATCAGCTACCAAGGCCGTGGGACGGATTTTCAATCCGTCCGTCAACCGCGGACGGATTGGAAATCCGTCCCACGGGCAAATCACTTCCTGCCGGCTGCTCAGATGCGGAAGTGCATGGTGCGGCGGAAGAGACGCCAGAGCCAGTGGGCGGTCGAGCGGCGTTCGACCAGGAAGCGGGATGCGCCGCGCATGCCGGACTTCAGCAGAGTGGTGTCCTCATCAAGGAGCACGCGCGCCTGATAGGCAACGCTGGTCAGTCGTTCGTGACCTTCAGAGTCCGTGACGCTGGTCAGTCGTCCGCCCCCCTTGCTGGAGAGTGTGGCGGGGGCGACGTCGGAGTGCTCCCTCGCGATATCCACCACGTTGGCCCGGTAGGTTCGATCCGCCAAATGTTCGAACTTGATTTGAATCTGCTGGCCGACGGACAGATCGTCGCGGTGCGCCTGGTCGAGGTACAGCAAGGCCTGCATGCGGTTGTCCGGGGCGATGCTGAACAAGTGGGTGCGCGTCGCCAGCAGGCAGCCGACATTGCCGGGATTGCCGATGTTTCCCGACCAGTTGTGCAGTCGGCGATGAGTGGAAATCGTTGGCGCGGGGACTCGCGGCGCAGCCACAACCCGTCCCGCAACCGGGGCGGTGATGGTCAGTTCGCGGAGTTGTTCCCGCAGATCGGCGATGCGGCGTTCGATGGTGTCGAGTTGCTTCAGCGCGAAGGCATGCTCGCCGGACAACTCCAGCGCGTGCAGCATCGAGATTTCGGCGCGCTGTGATTCGCGGGCCGTTTCGAGCTGGCGCAACTGGTCCTCCTTTTCGTCGTCGCGCAGCGTCGCCAGCAGTTGCCCCTTTTCAACGGTCTCGCCCGGTTGCACGGCGAACGCGACCAGTTCGCCGGGAAGCGTCGTCATGACGTGAGCGGCGTTGTGCGGTTCGATCAGAAACGGTGCCTCGATGTACCACGGCAGCGGAATGGCCAGGGCCGCCGCAATCAGCATCAGAATGACAATCACGGTGACGGTGGCTCGGGGTCGGCTCAAGGGTTTGCTCCGGGGCGCGGCGAGGATCCGCCAGACATTGAACAGGATGTTTCCGACGATGCCGGTCAGCGACAGCACCGCCATCGTGATGCCGATGCTCTGCAGACCATACGGTTTCAGGACCACATACAGGAACAGCAGGACGGCCGACAGGATGGACCAACCATACACCGTGGTGGCGATGGCATACACGATGAACCAGATCCGCCCGGTGTCGGGCATCAGCGGGTCCGGCGGGGTCTCGATTCCCAGGCAGGTCTCGGCGAACGTGTCGCGCAGTTGCTTGCCCGCCTTGGCCCGCAGGTTGGGAATGCCGAGAAAGTCGCTGAGCATGTAGTAGCCGTCGTAGCGCATCAGCGGGTTCGCGTTGAAGATCACCGTCGTGACCGTCGTCACGAAGAACACATTCAGGCAGAGATGGTTGAGCAGCCCCGGCGTCGTGAACCACCACACAAAGATCGCGATTGCCGACAGCACGATCTCGATCGCCATGCCCCCGGCCCCGATCCAGATCCGCTGCCACTTGTCGCGCAGCATCCAGGAATCGGTCACATCGCAATAGAGGGTCGGGCTGAAGACCAGCACCATCACGCCCATCTCGTGGCATTCGCTGCCAAAGTGTTTGCAGGTCAGGCCGTGTCCGAATTCGTGGATGACCTTGGTCGCACTCAGCGTCAGCCAGAGCCAGCCCAGATTTCGCCAACTGAAGAACTGCTGGAACTCGGGCAGCCGGCTGCGGAATTCGTCGAACTGTACGAGCAGCAGCGTCCAAGCCGCAACCACGAGCAGGGTGGCCGAGACTCCGACCACGGGATGATAGATCCAGCCACACCAGCGGTGCATCCACGTGAGTGTCGCGTCGGGATCCCAGCCGGGAAGGCGGATCGACAGGATGCTCCCCAGCGCCTGCTTCAGCTTTTGACGCCGGGCCTGCCGCTGTTTGTTGATGAGTTGCCCCGCCTGTCCGGGGCGTTCACTCCAGACCAGTCCCTGGCTGTGCAGGTTGGTGATCATCCGTTGCACGTCGGCCAACTGCAGCGGGATCGTGGGGAACTGTTTGGCGAGCTCATCGCGGACCTGCTTCAGGCTGCGCTCCCCGTCCAGCAGGCCGAGCACGCAGTAGTGCGGCGCCTGCAGCCGGTGATACTTGAGCCCCACGGGATCTTTGAGCACCCACCATTGGGTTCCCTGAAACTCCATCGACTGCGCCGTCAGATCGCTTCGACCCCGCAACGGGATCGGCCGCTGCGACGAGGGAACCGGCGCGGCTGAGGAAGCTTTCGGTGTTGGTCGAGCCGCGATCATGTGAGTCTGCGAGCGAGCTGAACAAATGGAGGATGGGCACTCTTGCCCGTCCGTTTTCTCGGGGAAGACGGGCAGGAGTGCCCGTCCTACCGCGTGTTAGGGGCCATGCAGGATGTGGTTCCGAGAGATCTGAAAGTAACCCGAAGCGTGAGCGAGGGCACACTCTCGAACTTCTTGTCGATTGCAGTCAACCATCCGCCCAAAGCGTCCGCCCTCGCTCACGCTTCGGGTTACTTGAACACCAACGTCAACTTTGGAAATCAGAAAATGCACAACCCCTTATCAACGCGCTGTCACTGTCGCGAGGTCGCCGGCGCTTGAGACGTGCCGCCGGACGGCGGGCTTTCCGGTGAGATCGTCATGACCGCCGTCAGACCCGGCAGCAGAATCTCATCGTTGTTCTCGACATCGGCCCAGATGCGGACCTGTTGCGTCACCGGTTGGACCACCGAGTCGACGAAAACAATCTTGCCGGGCAGCGGCGAGCCGGTTGTTTCGCCGGGCCGGGCCTCGGGGGTCACCGCGACCGGAGTTCCCGCGGTCACGCGCCGGCGATTGGCGACGTCGAGATATCCCTCGACCCGCACGCGGCGTGTGTTCACCAGTTCCAGGATCGGCTCCCCCTGACGAACCGCTTCGCCCTTGTGCTTCAGGATCTTGTTCACCGTTCCGGAAATTGGAGCGATCACGTGAAACGCCTTCAGTTGCGCGGCGGCCTCGTCCCGCTTCAACGCCGCGACCACCTGCTTGTATTTGGCCTGCTCGATCTGCAACAGGCTTTGATCCAGTTCCAGCTTGCGGCGTCGGACATCCGTGATCGTCACGCTCCCCTTCACGCTCTCGTTGACCTTGAGCGCCTGATCATATTCCAGACGCGCCACGGCGCTGCCGGATTCTGCGTAGCGGATGTCGACATCGTTCTTCGATTCCCGTTCGGCCACGGCCAGCGACGCCCTGGCCAGTTCATCCTCCAGGCTGATCACGCGCTTTCCGGCGTCGACCCAATCCCCTTCGCGCGGAACCGCATCAAGGACTCCCGACTGGTTCACCGACAGCGTCCTCTGTTCGGCCGGCTTGATCCGGCAGCCGGACAGGCGGATCGTCGCCGGTGCGGGATCGTCGGCCCCGACGAACGGAACGACCAGCAGGCAAGCAACACAAATCATCAACGGGCGGATTGTTGGTTTCATGGGACTGGTCTCAAGAGTTGAACTCGACTGTTGCCATCTATTTGGACTGCGGCAATTGATTGCCGCTTTAGTTTCTCATGCGGAAGAACGTGCGACACCTGAGTCGTTTAACCCTGAGCCAACGGCGAAGGTATTGGATGCCAGCGCCCCGATTCCTGTGCCGTCAGAACCGACGGCGATCGACGCTTCCATCCCCCCAGCCTTCGCCGTTGGCTCAGGGTTAAACGACTCAGTCTTGGCCGCATACGGTATCGTTTCTCACGTCATCACTACTTTTCGAAAGACCCGGGGATCACGACGGTTTTCCAAAATCGCAAGGCAGGAAAAGAAAGGAAAGCGGTGATGAATCCCCGCAGTCCAAATATGGCAATGTCGAATTGAGAGCCTATCGAACAGCTTGCTCACAGCCACAGATACTTCTGGACAAACTCGATCACGTCGCCGAACAGGACGTAACCGACACTCTTGCGGCCGCAATGGATTCGGGCGCGGACCTCGGCCCCGATCCGACGCGACAGACCCAACTCGTCACCCAGCGAGGCCAGCACTTCGACGACCGGTTGGTTGTCCTCCGAGGTGACCACGCGGGTTCCCACTTCCTTCAGCGTCGCCGGGTGCGTTCGTTCCGGTGACGTGACCAGCAGGTACTTGATCGACAGCGGGTCCGAGTTCGCCTGTTGTGCCCGGAGCAGGTGCCCGGTCCGGTGCTCGGCGACGTTCAGTTCGAGTTGCCACGGACCGGTGTCGTCCATCACTTCGAGCAGAATCTCACCCCGCCGCACCGGCCGGTGCTTCAACAGTTGATCGACCTCGAATGTCGAAACCACACCTGCGATCGGCGAGGTCACGTTCAGCAGGCGTTCCCGCTCTTCGAGCGCTTGCAGCTTCCGTTCGAGCCCCTGCAATTCCGCGATCGTTTTCGCCAGCTCCCCTTCGATCCGGTTGCCGCGTTCTCCCGACGGTCCCTTGATCGCCTCATCGCGTTCGGCCAACAGCGCCGAGAACAGCTTCCGCTTTTCCTCGCGCTGGCTTTCGGTGGCGATCAGTTCGGACCGCAGTTCGTTGTTGCGCAGTTTGACCAGCAACTGCCCCGCGGTGACCCGTTCACCGCTGGCGACCAGCACGTCGACCACTTCGCCGTCGTACGGGACGAAGATTTCGCGCCGGGTAACGGGCATCAGCCGTCCGTCCCCCTCGACGCGAAAGTCGATCTGCACGAGCGTCATGATGCAGGTGATTGCGGTGAGGATCGCCGCGGCCACCGCTGTCTTCACGAGCTTCCGACCATGCAGCCAGTCGGTGGCGCGTCCCAGCGCGGTCCACACCGGCAGCAGGAACACCGACTGATGGGTCCGGGCATTATTCAGGGCGGCTGCGGAAAACGAGGCGAGCCAGTCGAGTCGATCGGTCAACTCGCGACTCGGCTCGCTTTGGGTGAACTGTTCCAGCACCAGGCAGCCGAAGACCTTGCCGGGTTGTTGTGGACGGTCTTCCTTCGGCTCGCGTGACACCAGCGCGGTCGGGGCGGTGAGCGGCGTGACGAACACCATCCGCGCGCCGCTCTCTTGGACGAAGTCGCCGAGTCGCTCTTTGACCTGCGGCGGGAACAGGTCCGTCTTCCCGGTGTACTTCACCGCGACACCCGACCGGATCACCTCGCGCGATAGGCGGACCATCGACTTCACCAGGTTGGCCCGTGGATGAATCGACTCTTGGCCGCTGACCGCATGGACCCGGATCTTGCGTCCGCGTTGCAGGACCACACTGATCCGGTCGCAGCCAACCAGCAGGCGGCCGTCGTTCGCCGCGACGGTCGCCACGTCGCGCAGCAGCAGGCTGCGCTGCAACTGCAAACCAAACCGCGCCAGTTCGTCGTTGAACACGCCCGTCGCTGTCGTCGATGACGGAGCCTGATCGCGTTCGAGATACAGCGACGCATACCCGGACATCTGTTCGACGAACTGCAGATAACCCGCCCGCGCACTGGCGGCCACATCCGGCCGCTGGATGATTTCGATCACGCCGCGACACGTGCCGTTCGCCCGCAGCGACGACACGATCAGCAGAAGCCGGTTCGGAAAGGTCACATTCGGCTCGTCATCCGTGTGGACGATCTGAGTCTCGCCGTTCGCCGCCACTTCACCGAGCAACCGCTGCTGAAACCGCTGCGTGTCGGCGCTCTCCAGCAGGCCCGTCGCCTTGAGGCGGATGTCGCAAACAAGTTGGAGCCGCCCCTGTTCGAGCAGCCAGACGGCACCCGCCGGCGCGGCGACCGCCGCGACAAGTTT
>JANMLE010000212.1:0-3520 GCA_031372385.1 Planctomycetota bacterium
CGTGCTGATGTGAATCTTCACGCCCGTCCGCCGGGCCAGCGTCCGGACCAGCGTCCGGACCAGCAGTTCCAGGGTCCACGTCGGCCGGATCTCGCCATAATCCAGCGGCGTGCCGGCCACGACTTCCTGCAACGTCGCCAGGAACTCTTCGTCCGACTGGCGCGAGCCGTTGTCCTCGCGCCGGTCGACGAGTCCCGCCGCGCCCCACTCGCGAAACCGCGCGGCCACGCGGTACACGGTCGACCGATGCACCTGCAGCGCCCCGGCCGTCTGCACGGGCGACCGGTCGCGCATCAGATTCACGATGATCAGATACCGCACGCCCATCTTCGCATCTCGACATGTTTTCAAATCCCGAATCAAGCGCTCCTTGGCGCAGCCCCGCAGCGGGGGCAACAATCCTTCCATGGGAGTCTCCTCCATGTGAAGCCATTTCTTTGTCCAACAATGACTTCAGCGTCAGAGACTCCCCCTGTTTGGCAACCCCCGACTACTGTCGCAGAATCGATAGAAGTGATTTGGCGCGACGGCGCGCACGGCAATTCGCCATCGCCGTTGGCTGCGGCTGAGTCCGCACACGGCCCAGACGGGATCGTTTAACCCTGAGCCAACGGCGAAGGGATCGGGTGCCAGCGGCCCGCGGCGGGTGCCGACCGTGCCAGCGGAGACGGACGCGTCCGCCGGCTCCCCCTTCGCCGTTGGCTCAGGGTTAAACGATCCAATCGTGTCCATACCCCCGCTTGATGTTTGAGCACTCGCCGGCTTGGCCGCCGATGATTTGTTCGATCGTGTTGGCGGCATCAATCACGGCGGCTACGATTGCTTCAGCGGAACCACGCAACGAGCACCGAGAGCTGCCATCAGTGATGTCGAGGAGTCGAGAATGATTTGCGAAGAGACTGGGACACGGAATGGGATCATCTCAAACCTCCTGTTGCTGCTGGCGTTGATGGCGGTCGCGCCACTCATCGCGCGGGCGGATGAGGCCGCGGTGGCGGCCCTGGCAACGTCATACAAGACCGATGCTCTGCCGCTGCTGGCAAAGTACTGCCATGAGTGCCACAGCCCGAAACAGATGGAGGCGGATGTCGACCTGACATCCTTTACGAGTCTCACCGAGGTCCGCAAGCACGCCAAGGTCTGGCAGAAGGCTGGCGAGATGCTCGACAGCGTGCAGATGCCTCCCAAGGACGCCAAGCAACCGAGCGATGTCGAGCGGAAACAACTGCAACAGTGGGTGCGTAGATACCTGACGTTCGAGGCGAATGCACGGGCGGGCGATCCGGGCTGGGTCGTGCTGCGGCGGCTGAGCAACGCCGAATACACGTACACGCTGCGCGATCTGACGGGGATCGAGTCATTGAACCCCGCGCGCGAGTTTCCCGTCGACGGAGCGGCGGGCGAAGGGTTCACCAACACCGGCAATGCGCTGGTCATGTCACCGGCCCTGATCACGAAGTATCTCGACGCGGCCAAGGAGGTCACCCAGCACGCGGTCCTGTTGCCCGATGGCATCCGGTTCTCCCCGTCGGACACGCCGAGTGACTGGACGAACGACACGCTCGCGAAGATCCGCGGCCTGTACCGCACTCATGCGGATTCCGGCGGGGCATCGCGCGTCAACCTGCAAGGGATCGTCTTCGAAACCAACGACGGTGGACGGTTGGCCGTCGAGAAGTACATCGCCGCCACATTGGTCGAACGGGACGCGCTCGCGGCGGGCCGCAAGTCGATCGAGGCCGTCGCCAAGGAACGGGGAGTGAACGCGAAGTATCTCGGTTTGCTCTGGCATGCGATGCACGATCCGAATCCAAAACCGTCGCTGTTGCTGGACACCGTGCGAGCGCGCTGGCGCGCGGCCAAACCCGATCAGGCCGAATCACTGGCTGCGGAGATCGGCCTGTGGCAGAAGGGGCTGTGGCGCTTCTCCAGCGTCGGCCACATCGGCAAGGTCGGCGGCCCCAAGGGCTGGCAGGAACCGGTGACGCCGCTGGCTTCAAAGCAGGAGATGCGATTGAAATTGGCGGCCGCGCCGGATCAAAAGGAGATCACGGTCTATCTGGCCGCCGGTGATGCCGGCGATGGCAACGAGCACGACTTCGTGGTGTGGGAGCGACCGCGACTTGTGGCACCCGGCCGCCCGGACCTGCTGCTGCGCGACGTGCGCGGCATCTACCGTCAGCTCGTGACGCGCCGCGAACGGATCTTCACGTCCGCGGCCAAGTGTCTGGCTGCCGCAGCCGAGGCCAGCGCCGCGGAGAAGCCGCTGGAACTGGCGGCGCTCGCGCAGAAGTTCGAAGTCGAACCGGAACTGCTCGGCGCGTGGCTCGATTATCTGGGGATCGGAACCGGCAGCGCGATCAAGATCGACTCGCACCTCACCGAGAAATTCAACAACCCGACGTATGACTTCATCAAGGGCTGGGGACCGGCCGCGACGCCGAACGTGTCGGCCAATTCGTCGGACCAGCACGTCCGCGTTCCCGGCAACATGAAACCGCACAGCGTCGCAGTGCATCCGTCGCCAACACTGAACATCGTGGCCGGCTGGCGCAGTCCCGTGGCAGGCAAGTTCCGCGTCGACGCGAAGGTGCAGCATGCCCACCCGGAATGCGGCAACGGCGTGACGTGGTCATTGGAAGTCCGCCGCGGCAACACACGGCAGCGTCTGGCTGCGGGTGTCTCGCAGGGGGCGAAAGAGATCATCGTCGGTCCCTTCGAAAACGTGTCGGTCAAGGCGGGCGACATGGTCAGCGTGGTGATCGGCCCGCGCGACGGCAATCATTCGTGCGACCTCACCGCCGTCGATCTGACGCTCGGCAGCGGTGATCGGCAGTGGAATCTGGGACGCGATGTTTCGCCGAGTGTCCTCGCGGCCAATCCCCACGCGGACGGCTTCGGCAACGACGGTGTCTGGCACTTCTACACCGAGCTGGTCACGGGCGACGTGGGACCGGTGGTTCCTCCCAATTCCCTGGTGGTGAAGTGGCAATCGGCTCCGAACGCGGAAGAGAAACAACGCTTGGCGGGAGAGATCCAGAAGCTTCTCATCACCGGAGTAACTGAGGTCAAACTTCCGGACGGCAAAGAGAGTCCGGATGCGGCGCTGTACCGCCAGTTGTCGTCACTCAATGGACCGCTCTTCGGGCAGTTCCTGCGAAGCTGGCTCGCTCGCACCGACGCCGCGCCGCTCGCCGCCGAACCCGCGAAGGAGAGCGACACGAACAAGTTCGCCGCGTCGATCGGACTCGATCCCGCATTGTTCGGCAAACACCCCGACGGGTCCGCGATTGAGGCCGCCAGTCTGGGGGCGAAGGCACCGGCCGTGATTGAAATCCGACTTCCCGCGGACTTGGTGGCGGGGTGTGAAATGGTGACGACCGGCCGGCTCGACCCGAAGTCCGGCGCGGAGGGAAGCGTGCAACTGGTCCACCTGACCACGAAACCCGAAGGCCCGCTCGGTCTGTTGCCGACAGCAGTGGCCGAGACCACCGGCACCGGACCCTGGACGTCGAACAAC
>JANMLE010000228.1:0-3775 GCA_031372385.1 Planctomycetota bacterium
GCAAGACCGACATCCCTTCGGAGTTGAGCCGTCGGATGACGTCGAAAATCTTCAGCACGATGAGCGGAGCCAGCCCGAGTGACGGTTCGTCGAGCAGCAGCAGTTTCGGTCGCCCCATTAGCGCGCGAGCCACCGCCAGCATCTGCTGCTCGCCACCCGAGAGCGTGCCGCCGAGTTGGGCCTTGCGTTCGCGCAGGATCGGAAACAACTCGTAAGCGTGATCGATGTCCTTCTGAATGCCGGCCTTGTCGTGGCGGGTGTAGGCTCCGAGTTCCAGATTCTCCAGCACGGTCAGCCTTGGAAAAATCTTGCGGCCTTCCGGCGACTGGCAGAGGCCCAGCCGAACGATCTCATGCGGCGGCTGGTTCTGAATTTCACGGCCCGACCAGACGATGCGTCCGGCGCGAGCCTTGATGGCGCCCGAGACGGTCATCAGCGTCGTCGTCTTTCCCGCGCCGTTCGCCCCGATGATGGTGACGATCTCACCCTCGTTGACCTCGATCGAGATCCCCTTGAGAACCTCAATCGGCCCGTAACCGGCGTGCAGTTGTTCGATGGTCAGCAACTTGGCCACTGTTTGGGGGCTTTCAAAGTGAAGGGAGAAGAAAGAATCGGTGATTGCAGATTGCTAATTGGGAATGAAGTACCAACCCGCGACTTGTCCCGCCAGAGCGACAAAGTTTCCGAAGGAGTGCATCGCAATGGGAACCCAAATCGTTCCGCTCTTGAGGAACGCCCAAGCCAGCAGAAACCCTGCGACCTGATTTTCAGGACTCGCATTGCGCCCAAGCACATGGATTGCGGCGAAGACAATCCCGCTCACCGCGATCGTGCCTCGTTCGCCGCACGTTGGAAGAACGGCCAGCGTCAGCAGTGCCCGGAAGATGACTTCCTCGGAAACCGGCGCCATGACGCACATGTGAACGAAGACCTCAACGCTCGGTGGCGTGCGATAGACAGGTATCGTCCATCCAAAGGCGTGCCAGACACCTGCGAAGATTGCCAAGACAACGGCGAGGAACAGGCCAAACCAACCTGCCAGACGGCACCAATAGCGGCATCCTTGAACCGGCATCGTTCTCAAACCCAGTTCCGACAAATCGCCGTTGCCCAAACAAAGCACGGCTACCAAACCCGTCAGCGCGAGCAGCGGTGGACCAAAACCCAACCAATAACGGGCCTCAATGATGGCGAGAACCACCACAACGAAGGCAATCGCACGGATCAACGAGGCGTGGCGAACTGATCGCTCAATTTTGGATTGCTCCGTCGGCTGAAGTATTCTCAACTGACATCTTCCTTGCCGAGGTACGCTTCGATGACTCGGGGATTGGCGCGGACTTCGGCGGGAGTTCCTTCGGCGATTTTCTGCCCGTAGTCCAGCACGGCGATCCGGTCTGAGATGTCCATGACCAGCTTCATGTGGTGTTCGATCAGCAGCACGGTCGCGCCGGTGTCGCGAATTCGGCGGATGAGGTGCATGAGTTCTTCCGACTCGGTCGGATTCATGCCGGCGGCCGGCTCGTCGAGCAGCAGCAGCTTCGGCTCCGTCGCCATGGCCCGCGCGATTTCGAGCCGCCGCTGCTCGCCATACGGCAGGTTTTTGGCGAGGTCGTTCTGCTTGGAACCGAGGCCGACGAAATCCAGCAATTCTCTCGCTCGCGTTCGCCGCTGCGATTCCTGTTGCTGCTGAACCGGCGAGTGAAACAACATGCCGAACAGATTGGGCGAGAAGCTGCGGTCCATTCCGACCAGGACGTTCTCCAGTACGGTCATGTTCTGAAACAGGCGGATGTTCTGAAACGTGCGGGCGATCCCCGCGAGAGAGATCACGTCGGGCGTGCGACGACCGCGCTGCCAGACGGCCAACGTTCCAAAGCCTCCAATCAGCAATCCGGCGATCAGCGCCAGCCATTGGTTGCGACGATGAGTCGATTGTTCGGCCGCGACTTCACGGAGTTGATCCAGTCGAGTGGCCGCGGCGTCCGCATCGGGCACGCTCAACAACTCACGCTGACCGTCCGCCGACAGAAACACCTGTCGTCCGTCACGCGCGACCGGCTGCCAGTCTCCTCGTGCGAGAGATACCGCTTCGGCATAGTTGTCGCGCAGGAGCGTAGCCTGTTCGAGTTTTGGTGAGCCGGCCAGCATGCGGGTGCTGGTCGCCGACACAACCTGCCAGCGACTGCCGCGCCGCGCCAGGCCCGGTTCGCCGCGCAGGTGCCGCAGCGCATCGCGACAGGCATCGGACCAGGCAAACGGTCGGCGCTGCGAACGGAAAAACTCGGTGCGGCTGAGTTGTCCATCGGCGTTCTCGTCGGCTCGACGCAAGAGAGCCGGCGCGTCTTTCGTCGCCGATGCCAATGCTTCGTCACTCGACCACTGACCATCTTTGTTCTTGTCGGCGGCGGCAAAATCGGCGGAGACCGAGGGAGGGAGTCGTCGCTCGTCATCGTTGTTGTTCTTGATGGCCACTCGCCACAGCGTGTCGATATTGGCCGTCATCAGCATCAGGCCCAGCCCCGTGATGACGGCCACGGCGGCGCAGGCGGCGTACACGCGCCATGTCGGCGGGCGGCAGAGTTCACGATTGTCGAAGACGATCTCTCCGCTCGTCGGAGCATAGATCCCCGTGATGGCGTTGAAGGCGGTGGTCTTGCCCGCACCGTTGGGTCCGATGATGGAATAGATCTTGTGCGGCTCGACCTCCAGATCGAAGCCGCTGACGGCGGTCAGGCCACCGAACCGCATGGTGAGTCCGCGGAGAGAGAGCAGGGCCATCAGACCGCCTCCCCGTGCGACTCGCGTTTCGAGGGGAGCAGGCCCTCGGGGCGATACCGCATCATCAGCACCAGCGCCAGACCGAAGATGATCAGCCGCCAGTTCGTGAACATCAGGAAGCGGCTGCCGGTCGGATTGATCTGGGCCTTTTGGATGACTCCGTCGAGCATCGGGGCAAACACATTGTCGAAGCCGACGAGCAGAAACGAGCCGACGATGACCCCGCGAATGCTCCCTAATCCGCCGAGGATCACACACGCCAGCACGATGATCGAGCGGTTGAAGTCGTAGGCGTCGGGACCGGCGGTCGTGGTGAGCTTCGTCGCATACAGACTGCCCGCCAGTCCGGCCAATGCCGACCCGACCGCGAAGGCCGCCAGCTTGGCTCGGGCCGCGTTGATCCCCATGCAGGTCGCCGCCAGTTCATCCTCGCGAATTGCCACCCACGCTCGACCGAGTCGCGAGCGTTCCAAGTTTCGCAGCAGCCACACGATCCCCGCCAGCATCACCAGACACAGGTAATAGAACGGCCGCATGTCGTCGCTCCAGCTTCCCGGAGTGAGACCCAGCCACGTCAGATTGGGAGGCGGGATCGGATTGAGAGCCCTCGTCCCGGCCGTGATCTCCTCCAGATTGCGGAGCGAAAACCGAACGACCTCGCCAAACCCGAGCGTCACCAGCGCGAGATAGTCTCCGCGCAGCCGCAATGTCGGGGCGGCCAGCATCACGCCCGCCAGCGCTGCGCCAAATGTGGACAACACCAGCGCGAGCCAGAAGCCGCACTCAAACGGATAACCGGGAATGGTGAGGATCCCCGTGAGATACGCGCCGATGCCGAAGAACGCCCCCATCCCCAGATGCAGCAGGCCGGTGTACCCGACGACGACGTTCAGTCCGAGCGCGAGGATCGTCAGGATGAAGATGATCGGGAGTTGGCTCGCCACTCGGTCGAGCACTTCCTGCATGGGGACGAATAGGATCACTTCGGGCAGAT
>JANMLE010000239.1:0-2696 GCA_031372385.1 Planctomycetota bacterium
CGATTCGGTGCTGGCGGTCGATGGCCGGCTGAATCCCGCCATGTACGGACCAGGCATCTACCCTGACATCTCGGACGAAGTGAAAGCCGGTCAGTCTGTTCCGGGGGCCGGTTGGGGAAAATCATCACCCGAGGAACAGGCGCGGCGCAGCATTTATGTCCATGTGAAACGGTCGCTGGTCCTGCCGATCCTGTCCGACTTCGATTTCGCCGACACCGACAGCAGTTGCGCGGCCCGCTTCGTGACGACTCAACCGACGCAGGCGCTGGGGATGCTCAACGGCCGGTTCCTGAACGATCAGGCCGCCGAATTCGCCAAGCGTTTGAAGAAAGAAGCCGGCGACGACGTGAAGCGCCAGGTCGCACTCGGCCTGCGACTGGCCCTCTGCCGCGAGCCGGACCAAGCACTGATCGATCGGGGCCTGAAGCTGATCGGCGTCCTGCAACAAAAGCACGGCAAGTCCGCGGATCAAGCCCTGGATCAGTTCTGCCTGATGGTGCTGAATCTGAACGAATTCATGTATCTGGACTGAACTGATTCATTGAGATGAGACGACAAGGGCGTTTCGAAGGAGGAACGCGGCATGCCCATTCATGACTGGCGACGAGTGATCGCGGGAGTATTCCATGACTTTCATCAGGCTTGGATTACCGAGATCAGAAACGCATTGAACGGCGGCCTGCTGCCGGCCGGCTATTACGCCATGGCCGACCAAGTGGCCGGTGGTCCGCACCCCGATGTCCTCACACTGGAAGAAGTCCCTGAATTTGAACCCGCCGATGACGAGCCGTTTGGATTTACGGGGGGGCGAACGGCCATGATGACCGCGATCGCCGAGCATCCCCCGCAACTCCGTTACACGCTGGAAGCCGAAGAGGCGATCTACGCCGCGACGGCGGATCGGATCGCGGTGTGTCATGCGTCGGGCGACCGCGTCGTGGCATTCTTGGAGATCATTTCGCCGGGCAACAAGCACTCGGAACCGGCCGTCAAACAACTGATCGACAAACTGTCCCGAGCCCTGGCACGGGGTTGTCATCTGCTGCTGATCGATCTCTTCCCACCGGGACGGCACGATCCACAGGGACTGCACGCCGAACTCTGGGGCAAAGCCGATCCGCTGCTGACTCCCGAGGAACCGCTCTGGCTCGCCGCCTACCGCGCGGCCGCATCACCGGTCGCGTATCTCGAACCGACAGCCGTGGGTCAGTCGCTGGTGGACATGCCGTTGTTTCTGACAGACGAACACTACATCAACGTGCCACTCGAACAAACCTACATGGCCGCCTGGAAGGGCGTTCCGGATCGGTGGAAGAGAGTGCTGGAACCGCCGCCGTTGTCAGCGGTCACCGAGACTAGAGAAGTGAGGAAGCCATGAGCATCACAGTCGCCGCTCGTTACGACGGCCACTCGCTTGTTCCCGAGAGACCGCTCGATTTGCGGGTCGGCCAGCGAGTCACCGTTGAGGTGGAAGAGGCGTCCGAGAATGACGACGCCACTGAGCGGCTGTGGCGTGAGCTCCAACTCGACCCGGAGTTGAGACACCAGATCGAATACTCGGGAGGCCTGCTCAACGTGCGCGATTCGAGAATCACGGTGAGGCTGATCCTCGAACTTGCCGGGGCCGGCTGGGAACCGGCCGCGATTCACGAACGGCTGCCGACCGCAAACCTGCCCACAATCGAGCGGCTGGTGGCCATGACCGGATGTCCGTCGGAAGCCCTGCGCAACTATCTCCAATCCCAACGCGATGACGATGCGGTCTGCTTCGATGAGGCCCATCGCGGACCCGCGTTGGAGGAGTTGCGAGCCCGGACCAAACAACCCGCCAATGAGAATCGGCAGGTTCCGTTGACCCCCGAATACCGATTCATTCCCTGAGCAAGAAGGACAAATATCATGACCACTCCCAACTTTTGTGGCCGTACGCGGCGTGAATTTCTCTGGCAGACCGGCGGCGGATTTGCCGGGACGGCGCTGACGGCGCTGCTGGAGCGCGACGGCTTCTTTTCGTCGACGGCCCGCGCGGCCGACGAAGCGGCGCACCAGAATCCGCTGGCACCCAAGGCTCCGCACTTCGCCCCGAAGGCGAAGAGTGTCATCTTCCTGTTCATGTACGGCGGGCCGAGCCACATCGACACGTTTGACTACAAGCCGGCCATGAAGGGCCGCGACAATCAGACGGTCGAAGTCAAAACGTTCGGCCGCGGCGGACACAAGAACACGGGACGGATCGTCGAGCCGCGCTGGAACTTCAAGCAGTATGGGCAGTGCGGACATTGGGTCAGCGACCTGTTTCCTCACTTGGCGACGTGTGTCGACGACATCGCGTTCCTGCATTCGATGACCGCCGATTCGCCGATCCACGGTTCGGCGATGCTGATGATGAACTCGGGCAAGATCCTGTCCGGCAGCCCGTGCCTCGGTTCATGGACCAATTACGGACTCGGCAGCGTCAACGAAAACCTGCCCGGCTTTGTGGTGATGCTCGATCCGACCGGCGGTCCGATCAGCGGCGCGAAGAACTGGTCGAGCGGTTACATGCCGGCCACGTACCAGGGCACGATCTTCCGTTCGAAGGGGGCGCCGATCATCGATCTGAACACGCCCGACGGAACGTCGCGGGCGATGCAGCGCGAGTTGCTCGATGCCCTGCGCGACGCGAACACCGAGCATCTCGCCGCCCGGTCCGACAA
>JANMLE010000256.1:0-1523 GCA_031372385.1 Planctomycetota bacterium
CAGGAAGCGGTCTGTGAATCCCGCTTCCTGACGGGCGCGGCTCGAATGGCAAATGACACATTCCGGGCCGCGCGAGGTATCGCTTGTGTCCAAGAGGGAAGACTCGATGAGCATGCCGGATTCGACCGCGACCCACGCCGGGCCACAACCGCAACGCCGTTGGTGGCCGGTCGTGAAGTGGATGCTGTTCGTGGTCATGCTGTACTTCGTCGGCCAGCGCGCCGTCGCGCTGTGGCACGACAGCCCGCCGATCCAGTTGCACGTCAACGTCTGGTGGCTGATCCCGGCGGCCGTGTTGTATCTGGCGGGCTGGCTCCCGTCGGCCTGGTACTGGCACGCCCTGCTCAACCGGATGGACCAGCATCCGGGATGGTATGAAACCGTGCGGGCATACTTCGTCGGATCTCTGGGCAAGTACGTCCCCGGCAAGGCGCTGGTGCTGGTGATTCGCGGCGCGCTGCTGAAGGACGCCGGAGTCAACCCGGTGCTTGGTGGCCTGACCGCGGCCTACGAGACGCTGGTGATGATGTCCGCGGCGGCGGCGATCGGCATCGCAGTGGCGCCGGCGGTGATTCCGGACGGAGTCTGGGAACGATTGCCGGCCGCGATGCGGTTTTTTCGCCACCGGCCGATTCTCGTGCCGATCCTCGTGATCACCGCCACGATTGCGACCACGCCCGTCAGCGCCTGGCTCTTCACGCGCCTCGGGCGGCGGACGCTGCCCCGCATGGCCGATGCCGCGCCGATGCCGCGCATCACGGCGCGGCTGGTCCTGCGGGGGCTGTTGATCACGTCCCTGGTGTGGGTCTTTCATGCCCTCAGTCTGGGCTGCACGCTGCAGGCCATTTCCGACACGCCGCCGGACCTGACGCAGTTTCCGGTCTGGCTGGCCAGCGTTTCGCTGTCATCCTTCAGCGGGTTCGTAGTCCTGATCGCACCGGGCGGCCTGGGGGTGCGCGAATGGATGCTGGTCGAAACGCTGAAGGACCAGCCCGGCATCGGTGGCGAAAAGGCGATCGTCGTGGCCGGCCTGTTGCGGATCGTCTGGTTCGCGGCGGAACTGGCGGTCGCGGGACCGCTGTATGCGGTCAAACCGCGCCGGCATGAGTCGCCGTCCGCGAATGAGTAGCGGACGATGGAACCAAACGACCAGCGAATGCAGTACTCGATCGCCTGAGGATCTGTGCGTTGTTTCGTCCGAGAATCGCCGGCGCGACTCAGCAATCTTTCTGCCTCTCTCTTTCTGTCTCCTTCCTCTGCCGGCCATAGGCGGGAGACAGAAAGAGAGAGGCAGAAAGATGAATACCGATGACGTCATATCGACATCTCGGAAGTACGAGATGCACAGCTCCGTTCCGCATTCGCACTTCGCCGATCAGAATCCCCTCAAGCTTCGGGGCCGGTCTGTGTTTGTGCGCCCGACCGTGACGACGCTTGATCCCCGTGCCGCAAACGCCGACACTCTGCCCCATGAAACTTTCCCTGGTGATTCCCGTGTTGAACGAGGTCGACAGCCTGCGCGA
>JANMLE010000259.1:0-3025 GCA_031372385.1 Planctomycetota bacterium
ATACTTCTTGATGTAGAAGCGGTCGGTCTTGGCGAAGACCAGCCAGTCGATGTTCTTGGGATCGTCCCCCTGCGAATAGCGGCGATGCTCGCTGAACTCGACACTGAATCCCTGGAACGGGCTGGCATGCAGACCGCTGAGGAATCCCTCGACGATGAACCGGGCACGCAGATCCAGCCGCGCGACATTGCGGATCACCGAGGGCTTCAAGAACTGTTCGGCACCGGGCATGGGTGGGACCGTTGGGGAGTGAGAACGTTCCAAGTGCTTCTTTTCCGCTTCCCACTATCCACTATCCACCAACCACTATCCACTGCGCAAGAGAAAGCACCCGACCGCGGCGGTGCCGTGTCGGGTGCGTTGAGGTTTCATTCGCGTCAGCCGCCGTGTGTCAGTACTCCCACTGGATACCCATGCTGTAGTTGCCGGTGATGTAGGTGGACCGGTAATCGTTGAGTTGCGGGCTCTGGGGATAGGCCAGCCAGTTGACGGTGTTGGACGGACGGTACATGTTCCCGACCAGGATCAGCGAGTATCCCGCCTGGAATTCGGCACCGCTCAGGATCTTCGACTTGTTGAGCACCGGGACGAACTTGAACAGGTTGGCCTTCCCGAAGATCGATTGCTCGAACATCGGCGACAGGGCGGTGTTCTGATCCTGGTGCGCGAAGCGGGTTGACGCCGGCGCATTTCGGGGCATGACGGTCGGATCGGTGATCGTTCCGGTGATCTTCGGATAGTAGGCGTCACCGATGTTGTAACCGGACAGGTTTCGAGCGGAGTGATTCACCAGCAGGCCGAACTTCGACTGGGTCCAGACCTTTAACTTCTCTCCGCCAATATCAAACCGCAAGCCTGCCTCGGGGCCGGCCATTTCGGACGTGACCGATGAGGAGAGCATCGACTGCATGATGCTCAGCGTGGTGAGGGCTTCCAGCGTGACGGGGCTCAGGTAGCCGGTGGCGGCGGCAGCAGCGCCGCCCCCGCCCGCGGCACCCGGGAGTCCGATCGTGTATCCCAGCCCGCTGTCGGCACCATCGAAGGCGAAGTTCTCGCGGACTCGCAGGTATCGGGCACCGTACATCGGGCGCACTGTGAGCGCCGATCGCTCGAAGATCGGCGTTGCGTACCAGTCGGCGTTGAATCCCCCCACCTGTGTTTGATACTGCAATCGGTAATAGATGTCGAAGGGCATCACCACGCCGGGCAGGCCATTGAGATCCGTATCCGCGCCGTTCAGGGGAAGTCCCGCGAACGCATGGAGGTGGTTCAACAATGCCGTGTTGGCGATGGTGGAGTTGTTGTACAGATCCTCGTTGAACCCGCAGGGGGTCTCCGATGAACAGCGCCGCCGTGGCGGGGTTCATGTAAAAGCCCGACGCTTGGAAGCCGCTCTGATCCGGATTCCACCAACCCCAGGTGCCTCGGAATCCCGCGGCACTGAGCGGATCGGTAATTGAGCCGGTCGATTGTCCCAGGAAGATCGGGTGGTCACGAGAGGCGGCACCGCCGCCCCCGCCGCCGGCCGCAGCGGTGGTTTCACGGTCCGGTGTCCCAATCGTCGAAGTCCCGGCGGCGGTTTCCTGGAATTGCTGGTTCAGGTCCGGATTGATGACTCCCGGAGCGAGGTTGGCCGGAAGCGTGTTGACCTGCGGCCCCCCCACAAAGCTGTTGGGACGACTCGTCTGGCCGATCAGTCCCTCCGCTGTGAAGAAGAACTTCCGGTTGCCGAAGATCTGCCGGTTGAACCAGAGGCCGTTTTGATTCGACGTCTGATCGACCAGCGGCCCGGCATACGGAGAGACGTTGGGCCAAGCATTGGCACCGGGGGGATAGCCGCCCGGCATCCCACCATACGACTGCTGCGGGTACGACCCGTAGTTCGCGGAGTAGGGTGGCGGCAGCATCCCGGTCCGATCCGGATTGCCGACGTCGTTCGGTGAGATCGGTGGTGGCTGGGCCATTGCCTGCCCGCCAACAACCGACAGCCACGTGCTGAGAAGACATGCCAACCAGTGCCGTTTCCGCATCAGTCGTTCCCTGACTTGGACGCCGAGAGTCCAGTAATTCGCGAGCCGTATTGGCTCAACGCCAGCGCGACAATCCGCACCTACGGGTTCTATCGGAACGCCGACTTGGCAAACTCTAACGATTGTTCGGAAGTTGACGAAAAACGGGGCCGGTCCGTTTGTAGCGGTCGTTCCGCGTGCATCAGCGGCGGATTCTGCGAGGTGAGGGCGACTCGGGGCTACTTTTTTCCCGCCGCTCCGCCGGCGGGACGTCCGGTCGGCGGAGCGACCGGACAACAGTAGCCGCAATCGGCAGAGTTGGCCGGACCGGTCATTCCAAGTAAGTGCCCCGCAGCGCCCCGGCTTCGTATTCGGCGGCCACTTGATCCGCCACGTCCCTGGTCAGCCGGCCCGCTTCCACCTGAACCAGCAGTTGCTTCCGGTACGACTCCACCAGTTGCGACTTCTCGTACCGCGCGAACTGCAGCATGTCGTGGATGCGGCTGCCAGCGATCAGCTTCGTGACGTGGTAGCGGCCGTCGTTGTCGATGACCACGTGCGCTTCATTGGGGTTGCCGAACAGATTGTGGTGGCTCCCCATCACCTCTTGATACGCGCCCGTCAGAAAGATGCCGAGGTAGTAATCCTGCCCGTCTTTCCAGTCATGCAGCTCCAGCGTTTCCTTGACGTCCTTCAGATCGACGAAGCGGTCGATCTTCCCGTCGCTGTCGCAGGTGACGTCCACCAGCGTCGCGAAGTCACCGGGTGCCTCATCGAGTCGGTGGATGGGCACGACCGGAAACAGTTGCTTGATCGCCCAACTGTCGGGGGCCGAGCGGAACAGTGAGAAGTTGCACAGATACTTCTGGGCCAGAATCTTCTTCAGATTCTCGAACTCCTCATCCGCGAAGCTCTCCTCTTCTGATTCGTCCAGCGCGCGGGCGCAGATTTCCCAGAACAGCACTTCGCCCTTGGCCCGGTCTTCCAGGCTGATCAAGCCGAGGTTGAACTGCGTG
>JANMLE010000265.1:0-9088 GCA_031372385.1 Planctomycetota bacterium
GTATCGACCCGACGGCACCGAAGTGGTCTATTCCCCCGAACGGATCATGGCGTACGGGATGCGCGAGTTTGAGTTTGAGCGGACTTGGCCGCCGTCGGTCCACTTCATCGGCCCACTGATCGTCGCCCCGACGCTGCCCGGCCCCGAACTGCAATGGGACCACGGCAAGCAGACGGTGCTCGTCACACTCGGGACACACCTCCCCTGGGCGAAATCGCGGGCCATCGACCTGATGCAGGAGGTGGCCCGCCTGATGCCCGACACGGTGTTCCACTTCTCGCGCGGCCGCATGGGAACGGGCGACGCCGAGATCCGCGGCAATCTGCACCTGTACGACTTCGTCCCGTACAACTCAGCGATGCACCGCTACGCCGCCGCCATCATCCACGGCGGCACCGGAGTCCTGTACACCTGCCTCCAGCACGGAGTCCCCATGCTGGTCTGGCCCCACGACTACGACCAATTCGACCACGCGGCGAGGATCGTCCATCACAAGCTCGGACTGCGGCTGACCCCGTCACCAAAACAGATCGCCAGGGATCTGCAGACCCTGATGTCGCATCCGGCGATTCGAACTTCGCTGCAACGCTTCCAGGGCGAGTTCGGCAACTACGATCCCGGCCAGTCGGTGTTCGACGCACTTCAGGCGCTGGCGGAATCCACAGGGGCCGGGACGCATTGATTCTCGTTCGTGGGGATGCGAGCCAGCGTCGATGTTGCAACCTCCGCTCGCCGATGGCAAATCAACGACGCCTGCCCCGCGGGTTTTTGCCGCCGAACGACGGCGTTCACTTGCCGGGCCGGCTGCAGGGAACGTCATGTCTCGGAAAACCGTAATGTCGGCCCGGTCAAGTGCAACGCTTTGTTCGGCCGGCCTCAATCGCGAACAACCGAAAGTCCCACCGGACCGGCTTCTCGCCATCCCCGTCCAGACCAATCCAGTCTGTAAACCGCCGGTCCCGATTCCGGGCCTCGGTCGAATCTAAGGTCAGGAGTCGTTGTTCGCCGAGTTCTCGTCGATCGAGTGGCTGTGGCCTTCGCGAATCAGCACGCCACCCTGACTTTCCCGATGCCGGATCAGATCACGACGCTGCATGGCGCGGGAGCCGCCACTTGCGGAGTGAGTTGTTGTCCCGTTTGCAGCAACAGAGAGATCGGTTCCTGCAAGTCTGCGTCGGGATCGCTCCGACGGTCATCGGGTGTGGGCAACGGCTCGCCACGCAGCAGGTTGGTTTCCGCCATGTCCCGCAGCGCTTTGGCCAGGTTCACGCGCGCTTCATTCAACGTGCCTCCACAGGACCGTCTCCGGAAAGTCGAGGACTTCCCCCAGGCACACACCCTCTTCCCATTGGTAGGCGGAGTTGTCAATCAGCATCAGCGGTTCCTATCGCAAACCTGCATGGCACACGGCACGGGTTCCGTCCGCCGGACAAATAGTTTTCCCATACCGCGCACCGCTGAGGATGGTACAAACCCCGCCGTGCGGGTATGGCTCTAACGGATTGCAGGAGTCCTGTTCTTCGCCCCGACGGGGCTGACGGAAATCAGCCCAGGGCAAGCTCGCGCGGCGAGCGCCGCCCTGGGTAAAGGCCGCACCAAGGATGTGTGCCCTGAAAGGGCTGGGCTTCCGAGGTGGTGTTTTTTCCACGTTTGTAGCCGAATTCGCAAGAATTCGGATCGTCTGACTGATCGTCCGAATTCTTGCGAATTCGGCTACAGGCTAGGATTCTCGGCATTTCACACCTCGGAAGCCCTGGCCCTGAAAAGGCTACGGAACGCCGAGATCTCCCGTGCCCTTTCAGGGCACACCAATTCGTTATCCCCGGTCCCAGGGCGGCGCTCGCGGAGCGAGCTTGCCCTGGGCTGGTTTCCTCCGCACCTTCGGGGCGAAAACGGCAGCATCGGCAATCCGGTACGCTCTGCACTTTTCCAACCACGGAACTCAACACCTCGCCCGGCAACAAACGAGTGACGATTACGGCGTGCGGCAGGCCGTGTCTCATCGGTGTTCGACCCGTGTTCCATCCGTGGCCAAGCCGCTCAGCGTGACGACAGGGCTTCGAGGATTCGGTCCGCGACCGCTTCCGCCAGCAGGTTTGTGCCGCGGGCGTTGTAATGGCAGAAGTAGTCGCTGTAGATCGTGTCGGTCTCACCGGCAAACAGCCGCGTCAGATCATGAAACGCGACACCGTCCGCGCGCAACGAGCCGCCGGCTTCGATCAGGCGCGGGTAGCCGTGTTTCACTCCGATGGCGAACTCTTGGCTGGGGTCGAAATACTTTTCCAGTTCGCGCGGGCTGAGCGGCTTGGAGCCCTCGTGGTACTGATTGGGTTGCAGGACATGCAGGTATCGGATTCCGCGTCCTGCGCACAGGTGATGCATTTGCAGGGAACTGTTCCGCCAGAGATCGGTGATGTGCGAGTACATCTCGTCGTCGTTCGCATACATCTGCCGCGGGCCCTGCCGCGCGAAGCCCCGGCCCTGGGACTTGGACTGTTCCACCAGCTCCAATCCCAGATTCACCTGCCGGAGTCTGAGGCTCTCATCCAATGCCGCCCAGACGAGACTGACCGTGCCACTGTGGCGCAGCATGGATTGAACGATCCATTGGGCGCGCGCCTGGCGTGTCGCGCGGATCTGCAGCAGGCGGTATGAAGTCGCGGATGTCCGGGGATCGACGACATCCTGCAACCGGGCCTGCCAACTGCGGGGATACGCGGCGAACACCTGCTGGCCGTCGTTCTCACCGACGACCAGCCCCGTCTCGTTGAAGCCGTCGATGTTGACGACGACATCGAATTCGCCCCCCAGCGCGAGGACATAGTTCAGCGCCATCAACTGCTGCGGCTGCTTGTAGCCGGACATCGCCAACCGGACGATTTCAACCGAGCGCCCGCGCAACAACGGACTGGCCGCCAACCGTTCACGAAACGCCTGTTCGCCATACGTCGTCATTTGCTGCGCGACGGAACCGCCGAAGACTCCGATCACGATCCGATCGGGTGAGCGCCGCCGAACGGACGGTCCCGTGTCGACAAATCCGAGCGAGTTGACCGCTGGAACATCCCCCGGCAGTTGAGTCGCCTCCGGATTGAAGGCCCAACCGACGTACGGATGCAGGACTTCGAGGCCGTTCGTTCGCTCAGTGCCGAAGGCCGCCACATTCTCTTGAATCGAGGTCAAAAGCTCCCGCTTCACTGGCGGACACGTCAGCCAGACCACCAGCGAGGCGAACTCGACAATTCCAATCACCAGCACCACGGTCATTCCGCGAAACAGCCACAACCGGCCGCGCGACAGCCGCTTCGTTGGTGGCCGATTGCTGACGACGACTTGATCGGAATCGCTCACTGCGGATCTCTCATCAAACATGAACAGTCCATTCAAACCGCGCGTCAGAAGATCGGGTAGATCAGCGGCGCGAATGGCGAGGCACTGAGCGCGACCAGCAGCGCGATCAAGCCGACGGCGACCAGAATCGGGATCAGCCACCACTTCTTGTTTTCGCCCAGAAACTGCACGAATTCGCGCACGATCCCCGGCGATGCCTGCCCGGCCTCACGGGCGAAGTCCGCGTTCGCCCCCTTCGATGATTCGGATGGTTGGTCGTTCACGATGGTCTCTTTTACGTGCGGTGAATCTCTTCGGGCGGCCATTCTGAATCATCCGTCCCGACGGGCGGATGATATTCAAAACTGGCGAAAGTAGCGCGTCGGTTCCGGTGCGGGGGGGCGAGCCGACCAATATGTCGTGGCCTCGGGACGGGGCTTCAATTGCAGGGCATCCCGCCCGCGCAGGCGGAGCGCGAAGCCGATCGGCGTCACGACGCCGTAGTAAACAACGGCCAGCATCACGTGCGACATCACCCATCCCACGGGAAACGCCGCCACCATCCACAGCACAAACAGCGGTCGCAGAAGTTGCGGCGAGACCAGTCCGGCCACGGTTCCAACGAGCGAAAGTCCAATGAGTCCGATCGCCGCCGCGTCCCATCCCAACCTGCGGTGCAGCAGCCATGCACAGACAGCGGCCACCACCAATTGCACGACGGCGAACATCCGCAGATCGCGATTGGAGGGACGCCAGTTGATTTCAATGAGTGGCATGTTGGTGCTCGTGAGTCTTGTGTTTGTGATGCCGCGTGCGGCCTTGACCGAGTCGTTTAACCCTGAGCCAACGGCGAAGGTGGAGCGTGCAAACGCGTCCGTCTCCGCTGGTACTGCCGGGACATGGATCGGGGCGCTGGCACCCGAGACCTTCGCCGTTGGCTCAGGGTTAAACGACTCACATTCTTACCTTCCCCCGCGCGAGTTATCGTCAATCGAGTGAGAACTGCTTCAGATACCCATCGACCGCTTCCGGGGAAAGCTTCGGTTGCCGTTCCTTCATGAGCACGAAATCTTCCAGCACCAGGACATCAATGTTCGTCGCCAGGAAGCACCGATACGCCTCGTCCGGACGACAGACGATCGGCTCGCCGCGCACGTTGAAGCTGGTGTTGATCATCACCGGGCAGCCGGTCAGCGCCGCGAACGAATTGAGCAACCGATGAAACCGTCCGTGCCGCGCGGCGTCGACCGTCTGGAGACGCGCGGAGTAGTCGACGTGAGTCACCGCCGGAATGTCCGAGCGGACTGTCTTCAACTTGTCCAAGCCCGACTTCATTCCATCGTCGGGCGCGGACGGTGTGCGATGTTCGGGACGGACCGGCGCGACGAGCAGCATGTACGGGCTCGATTCATGCGGCCGGGTCTCAAAGTAATCCTGCACGCGGTCCTGCAGCACGACCGGCGCGAAGGGGCGGAACGACTCGCGAAACTTGATCTTCAGGTTCATCACCGACTGCATCTCCGTGTTGCGGGCGTCACCGAGAATGCTGCGCGCGCCGAGTGACCGCGGACCGAATTCCATCCGTCCCTGCACCCAGCCGACCACCTTGCCCGCCGCAATCAATTCAGCCACGCGACGGCACAGCGCGTCCTCGTCGGTGATCTGTTCGAACGGCGCGTGGACTCGTTCGAGATACTGCCGGATCGACACCTCGTCGGACCGCGGGCCGAGAAAGCTGCCGGCCTGTCCGTCCGGTTGCTGTGGTTGTCGCGGATTGCCGAGCAACTGATGCCAGGTGAAGAGTGCCGCCCCCAGCGCGCCCCCGGCATCACCGGCGGCGGGCTGAATCCAGAGCGACTCGAACGGCCCTTCGCGCAGGATGCGACCGTTCGCCACGCAGTTCAATGCCACCCCCCCCGCCAGACAGAGATGCTTCTGACCGGTCTGCCGATGGATGTGATGCACCATCTTCAACAGGATCTCTTCGGTCACCACTTGGATGGACGCCGCCAGATCCATTTCCCGTTCGGTGAGCGGCGACTCGGGCTTTCGCGGCGGGCCGCCCAACAGCCGGTCGAAGCGGGCCGACGTCATCGTCAGCCCCGCGCAGTAGTTGAAGAACTCCATGTTCAACCGGAACGATCCGTCTGGCTTGATGTCGAGCAATCGCTCACGGATCAGGTCCGCATACGTGGGCTGTCCGTACGGAGCCAGTCCCATCAGCTTGTATTCACCCGAGTTCACCTTGAAGCCGCAGAAGTACGTGAATGCCGAATAGAGCATGCCGAGCGAATGCGGGAACCGCAGTTCGTGAGTGAGTTGAACCCTATTCCCCTGCCCGACGCCCCACGTCGCCGTGGCCCATTCGCCAACGCCGTCCACGGTGAGGATCGCGGCTTCTTCGAACGGCGACGGAAAGAACGCGCTCGCCGCGTGCGACTCGTGATGCTCGGGGAAGATGATCCGCCGGGTGAACCCGCCGCCCAAGCCGTGGCGGATTTCACGTCGCAAATGCAGCTTCTTTCGCAGCCAAACCGGCAGCGCCGCCAGGAACGATTGAAAGCCGCGCGGCGCGAATGCCAGATAAGTCTCAATCAGCCGGTCGAACTTCAGCAGCGGCTTCTCGTAGAAGCAGACGTAGTCCAACTGCTCCGCCGACAACCCGGCTTCCGTCAGACAGTACTCGACCGCCAACGTGGGAAACCCGGCGTCATGCTTGATCCGCGAGAACCGTTCTTCCTGCGCCGCGGCGACGATCTTCCCATCGACAATCAAGGCGGCCGCGGAGTCGTGGTAGAACGCGGAGATGCCGAGCACCGAAGGCATGTCGTTGTTCCAATCACCAGAGGAGTATGTTTGCGGACATCAACACGAAGTCTCATTGATTCTGCTGTGACGGTTCAATTGATTGGGCGAGTGCAAAGTGAAAAGTGATCAGTGCCAAGTGCAAAATGAAAGCCACTCCCATCCGACGACGAGGCTGGCACGACGAGCACCGAAAAACACCTCCGAGAACTTGCTCGTGATGGGAACCGTCATTTCTCGCTTTCCACTTTTCACTGAATCTTTCGGACCAACCCTTCACCGGATCATTACGGAGCGACGGCCCGCGGCGGCTGGGGGTCGGCTTGCCTGATCCGCGCGGCAATCGCCTTCGCCATGATCAAGTCGCCAACCAGTTCCACGTGACAGCAGACGTCCTTGTAGATTGGCTCGGGATGATCTGCAAACACACCGGTCAAATCGGTGAAGGCCACGCCCGCTTCGGCCAGACGCGGTGCCTGCGCCTGCATCAGCGGAAAACAAGTCCGCACAGCCACGCACATCGGGCTGCCTTCCTTGACTGCGTCGGCGGCCTCGCGCGGTCCGATCGGTTTCGAGCCCGGCAGATACTGATTCGGTTGCAGAAAGTGAAAGTACCGAATCCCGCGGGCGGCACACACCTGATGCAACAGGATCGACGATCGGCTCCAGAGTTCGGTGCAATGCTCGTAGATCTCGGCGGGGGAGGCAAACGTCTCGGGCGGCCCGGACCCGCAATACGTCCGTTCCTTTTGAGTGAACCGGCTCAGCTCCTCCATCTGTTGACTGATCGTGTGATCCGATCGGTTCTTGCGAATTCCCCACACCATGAGTGCCGTGGGTGAGTATCTCCACGGGATGGAGCCGAACCACTGCGCGTCGTCGCGCTGCTGTTGGCGCAGGTACGAAACATAGCCTCCCCGGCGGACGAATTCCGGGCTGGACGTCCCCGCGACCATCTTGCCCCAGTCGCGCGGATAGGCGGAAAACACGCCGAAGGGGATGTTGTCGATGCCGGGCAGGGCGGCTTCGTTCACACCGTCGAGATTGATGACGAGGTCAAATTCCGCACCGAGCGTGAGCAGGTAATTGAGGGTCATCAATTGTTGCGGCTGCTTGTATCCGTCGCTCGCCAGGCGGACGAACTGAAACTGTCGCCCGGCGAACTCGGGACTCTGCGCGAGTTCGGCGGCCAGAGTGTCGGTGGCGTTCAACGAGAATTGCCGCGCGACCGAGCCTCCCAAGATTCCGACGATCACGCGATCGTTGGATCGCTGGTGAATCGGCGGCCCCTCGTCAATGAAACCAAACTCGGTGATGCGGTACTTGCCGTCGATCGACAGTTTTCCGCCATCGTCCTTCGGCTCCATGACCGCGCCGAGATACGGATGGATGACGGCCGGGGCGACGAAGTATCCACCCGGTTGAAACGGCTGCTGCGCGGCCGTCACCCGCTGCTGTTCGGCGAGCTGCCCCGGCGTTCCGACAAACATCAGCATCGCGACGAAGGACACGCCTTCAATCAACACCCATGTGCCGAGCAGCATCAGCCCGTTGAACAGCACCCGCCACCGCCGGGTCAGGCGGCTTGTCCCTTGTCCCATCGAATCTGCCTTCCGGGATGAATTACGTTGACTCGGCCGACTGCGATGTTGCGTAACGTGCCAGCGCCATCAGCGGGAAATAGAGACTGTAGTAGTGGTATCGCAGGTAGAAGACCCGCGGAAAGCCGGTGCCCGTGAATTCGGTTTCGTGCCAGGTTCCGTTCGGTTGCTGGGTGCTGAGCAGGTAGTCGATGCCGTGCTGCACGGACGTGGACTCGGCTTCACCAGCGGCGATCAGGCCGAGCAGCGCCCACGCCGTTTGCGACGCCGTCGGGACGCCGGTCCCGCGCAGGCTGGGGTCGTCGTAACTGCGAGCTGTCTCGCCCCAGCCGCCGCACGGTTGCTGCTTGGACTTCAGCCAGTCGACGGCGCGGCGCAGTCGCGGATCGTCGGACGGGATGCCGTTGGCGATCAGTCCCACCAAGACTTGCCAGGTGCCGTAGAGATAATTCACGCCCCACCGACCGTACCAGCAGTGGTCCGGTTGCTGGTCCTGCCAGATGAACGCGAAGGCTCGCTGGTGAATGGCGCTGTCGGCGGGAATCCCCAGACCGGCGAATGATTCCAGCACGCGGGCCGTGATGTCGGAGGTGCTCGGGTCGATCATCGCGTTGTGGTCGGCGAACGGAACCTTGGTCAGAACGTGTCGCGTGTTGTCCGCATCGAACGCGCCCCAACCGCCGTCACGGCTTTGCATCGACTTCAACCAGCGGACCCCGCGACGGATCGCATTGACCATCGGCGCCGCGGCTTCCAACTCGGCGATCGCTTTTTCGGCCGTGGCCGACCGGCCACTGAAGACGACCGGCGAGTCGGAATTCTGCGGCACCGAGCCGCCGGTCTTCGGTTCGTCGAAGACCTCCATCGTCCAGTCGCGCCCGGCCCCCTCCGGCAGGCACCGGCCGAGCGCGATCAGCGTCATGCAGGTGTCGTCGATGTCCGGGTAGAACTCGTTGTTGTACTCGAAGTACCAGCCCCCCGGTTCGACCGTCGAATGCGACAGCGACCAGTCGCCCGGATGCCTCACTTCCTTCGACAAGACCCAATCAATCGCCTTCCGGATCGCCGGGTCATGCCGCGAAACTCCCGCGTCGCGCAATGCGATCAGCGAGATGATCGTGTCCCAGACCGGTGAGAAACACGGCTGCAACCGGACCTTGCCGTTGTCGCGGATGCAGAGCTTGTCGAGTTCCAGCAGTTGCTGACGGATCACATCCGAGTCGTCCTTGTAGCCCAGACACCGCAGTCCGATGATCGTCCAGACGATCGGCGGAAAGATCGCGCCCAGCCCGTCGCTCATCTTCAGTCGCGACAAGATCCACTCTTCGCACAGCCGGATGGCCCGCTTCCGC
>JANMLE010000289.1:0-4949 GCA_031372385.1 Planctomycetota bacterium
CCCCCCTCCCCCCCCGCCCCCCCCCCCCGGGCTTGGGGCGGGGGGGGGGCGGCCCCCCCCGCGCCCCCGGCCCGCGCGCCGGCGCGCCCCCCCCCCCCACCCGGCTCACCAAGAATGTCTCATCGACGACCGCGTGAGGCATATTGATCCCTGTTTATCGCGGTCGACTCTCTCCGCAGGCTGGCCGACCGTTTGTGGAGTGTGCAGACTTCGGATCGGACCCGCTGGTCAGTTCGCCGACTCGGACGACGCTCAGTGACGGATTCGCCGACAGGTCGACGGTCTCCAGCTTCGGCACATCGTGATTGAGATCCATCGCCACGATGACGGGACGGTCGACGGTCTCGGGGTTGCTGCGCACCACACGGCCGACGCGGCCATCGTTCAACCAGACACACGAACCGACCGGGTAAAGCGAAACGACCCGCAGCAGCGTGCGGACGGCGGCGGCATCGAACCGGCCGCGGTGCGCTGCGAACAGGATTTCTTCGATGGCCCGATGCGGTTCATGCGCCGGCCGGTGCGGGCGGGGCGAGATCATTCCCAGGAACGCATCGGCCACCGCGGCGTAGCAGGCCAGTCGATGGATCGACGCCCCCTTCAAGCCGTGCGGATAACCGCTGCCGTCCTGCCGTTCATGGATCTGTGCGGCGACACACCTGGCTGCCGGCGAAACATCGGCGTGCTCATCCAGGGCCACCGCGGCGTGCAGCGGATGCCGCATCAGCTCGCGGCGGTCGCGTTCGCTGATCGCCTCGACCCCCAGCAAACGCGACGGAACGAGCAGCATCCCAGCGTCATGGACCAGGCTCCCCAAGCCGATGGTTCGCAGGTCGTCGTCCGAGAACTCGGCGTCGATCCCCATCGCCATCGACAGCAGCGACGATTGCACGCTGTGCCGCACTGGATAGCTGTCATACAGCGGCTGAACCGCCAGGCTGACCATCGCGTGATAATCTTCGGTCAGTTGGCGCTGATGCTGGTCCACCACCTGCCAGGCCCGCTGCAAATCGAGTTCGTGGTCGGTGGCAAACCGCGTGAACAGGTCGGCGGCGACACCGATCACCGCCACGAATTCCCGCCGCAAGCGCGCATCAATCGGAGCACCGTCCACGTGTCGCGCGTTAATCAAGGATGTCGCGGGCATGGCCAATGGCTCAACAAAGTGTGGAATCGGGATACCTCAACCAGTCCGAAGACCGTCTCCACAATCTAGGTCGGCCAATCACGAAATCGGGACGATTATCGAGACTCAGCGGGATGCCCCTGCGCCCGGCGGACTGTCCGTTCCGACTTTCCGGATCGTAACGGGACCGAGCGGCTGTGAGTTTCCACTTTCGAGAGTCACACAGTGTGTCGCGACGCGAGCGGTGTCGTCCTGCGACGTCCCGGTATCACGGCTTTGTTCTCTCATTCGCGCTCCTTTTGATTCGCGCGGACCAAGTCGAGTTCCGCGCGAATCAAAACGAGCGCGAATGAGTACCGCTGTCAGACGGGGACGAATAGTCAACGGTTGCTTCTCGGCGGGCAACTCCCTGACCCTGTTGCCGCACAAGCCCCTGAGTGCTTGATGTCGGACAATAACCCGCAACATCTGCGGACAATCGGGTGGTCAGACGATTTCCGCTCCCACACTCGCTCTTGCCAGAACCCGGCCTTCCGGCTAATTTCCCGCCGCGTCCGGGTGGATCACCACCGTTCGCGCCTCCCCTCACCCATCATTTCCATGTCCCTTTGATCCTTTGCGGAAAACACGCATGTGGTGCGCAGCGTGCCGGGCTGATGTGGCCGCGGAGTTGTCAGCCGACAACCGGCGGATGCTGTGCGCCCGGTGCCAATCGGAGTTGGGGACTGCGGTCGGAGCCATCGACCGGCCTGCCACCGGACCGCGCTTGCAGGATACCGAGCGGAACGCCCGTGAATTGCTCGCCCGCTGGTCGACTCAACAGTTGCTCGAACCGCCGATGGCGGCCGGTCCGGCTCCGTTGATCGCTTCGGCACCGGTTGCGATTCCGTCCACTCGACCGGCTCATCGTTTCGACGCCGCTCATCCGGTTCCCGCGCCCACGATGTCCACCGCCGATGCGGCGCGCGAACGGGACGCCACCGCCAACGACGAACAACCACCGGAACGCCGGCGACGCAAGAAAGTCCGACCGCCCCGCCTGGCACCTGTCGAGCATGAGTCGCTGCCGTCGCAGGCACCGCCACACGATGACCTCGTGCGAATGGCCGTGCAGCAACCGGTGATTCGTCAGGGAAACTGGGCGACCACGATCGGTCAACTGTGTGCGTACGGCGGAGTCGCCGTGTTGACACTCGGCACAGTCATGGTGCTGTCGGGATATTTCGGTGGACCGACCCACTACGCTCCGACGGGCTGGCTGGTGGCCGCCGTGGGTCAGATGCTGCTGTTCCTGGGTGTCGTCACGTTGGTGTCCGGCGGGATGGAACAGACGGTCGACGAAGTCTCGTGGCGCATCGACCATCTGGCCGAACAGATCCTGCGTCTGGAGCAGGTCATCGCCTCCCAGCAGTCGCAGTTCGAGGAATCGCAACGACGCGAGCGACGCCGGTCTCGAACCGATCAGGCCGATGCGGCGTGATCGCGGGCGGAGAGCAACGGCACCTCAACACCTGTCTCGAATGGTGGGGCTCGCATGCCACAGTCGCGGAAATTCTTGGCCTGATCTTTCTGCCTCTCTCTTTCTGTCTCGGACTCTGACTCTGTCGTTGACCGGACGAGTTCTGGGAGACAGAAAGAGAGAGGTAGAAAGATGAAGTCGATGACCCAATGCTCGGCGCATTGATCACTGCTGGACTTCGGTTTCACAACTCCGATTCTTCCGCCGCAATCGATTTCCTGATGCACGCACCGAGGACACCTCGTGCCGCCTTGCCGTGTCGCTCGCGCTTCGGAATCGGGGATTCATTGGTCCCGCGATTTCCCTCGCCGGTGCTCGACTGCGTATCATGGCGACGTGTGGATGACGCCCCATGAACAACTCTTGAGGAGGGACTCGCGATGAGCAATGACATGGCTAAGAAACTGTTGGAACATGATCTGTTTCGCGGTCTGGCGGCGGACGAAATCAGCCTGCTGATGTCTCACGCGACCACCCTGACATTCGCCGCCGACCAGCCGGTCTTTGAAGCGGGCGCGGAAGAGCGGGCGCTGTACTTCCTGCTTGACGGGACCGTGGAGATCGAGCTGGCCGTCCCGTTTGTCCGCGAGGTCATTCTGGACGAACTGAACGCCGGCAGCGTGTTTGGTGAAAGCTCGTTCTTTCATTCGCGACCGCACTCGGTGACGGCCCGCGCTGTGACCGAAGCCACCGTCGCGCGGCTGGACCGCGCGGCCTATGACGAACTGCTGGAATCCAACAGCCTCGCCGCGTGTCGTCTGGGAGCCAACGCGGCCGAAATCCTCGCGGCGAAGCTGCAGCACACCGACGATTGGATCGCCGAGCTGCTGCAGGCCGAAGAGGCTCACCGCGTGCAACAAAAATGGTGGGACTTCCGTCAGAACCTGGGACACTCGTTCGACCGGCCCGAAGGGGGCGGATTCAGCACGGGGGCCAGCTGGCGGAAGTAGTCTGCCCAGTCACCGGCAGGGTAGGACGGGCACTCCTGCCCGTCTTGTCAGCGGTCGTCATGTCAGCCAAAAGTTGACGAACAGGAGTGCCCGTCCTACGGGACCGAAAAGACTGCAATACCGGGGAGGTAACGCGATGATCCGTGAACTCGATGTCGGTCAATCGGCTCTGCTGACCGACATTGCGATGTGCGTCAATTACTACCGGCTGTTCTCGCCCGGCTTGTACTGCTGCGTGCATGTGCCGGTGCAGTTGGACGAGGAGACGCGGCTCTGTCCCGGCGTCGTGGCGATGGTGAACCACGGCAAGCACAAGCAATGCAGTGTGGACGAGACCCAGTGCTACTTCAGCGGGCCGCCGAATTTCGTGCTGGACGTCTTTCCAGGTGACGACATGCTGGATTACGAATACCGGCGGGCCTGCTATGAACGGGCCCAGGTGATCGAGTACGTCGCCTTGCAGGATACGGAATCGGCACCCTGCCTCTGGAACCGCCTTGTCGACGGACGGTTCACGTTGATCGAAGATGACGACCCCGGAATGATCCGCAGCACCGCGCTTCCCGGCCTGTGGATTCCCACGGAGGCGTTGAAGCACAGGAACTGGTGGTCGATCATGGGCTCGATTGCCCAAGGTGTGACGCGACTGCGTCACCACGACCTGATGGAGTCGATCTGGCGGAAGTAGGGCATCACATGCGCTCCGCCCCGACGCGGTCACAGAAATCGAGCGTGATCGATCCGTTCGCGTCGGTTACGTTTCGCGATGGTGGCCGATACGCTGGTGGCTGGTTTCACACCCTTGGAAGGACCAGCCACGATGATTCGAATTTGTCGCTCTCCCCTCTTGCCCGCGATTCTGGTTTGCTTCACGGCGGCGGCACTGCCCGCGGCCGAGCCGGTTCGATTAATCTTCGACACCGACATCGGCAACGACGTCGACGACGTGCTCGCGCAGGGAATGATCCATTCGTTGCAGTCGCGCGGAGCGTGCCAGTTACTCGCCGTCACGATCACGAAGGACAGCGATCTGGCCGGGCCGTTCGTGGATGCCATCAACTCGTTCTCCGGCCGGCCCGACACGCCGATTGGCGTCGTCCGTCCGGGGAAAACGCCCGAACCCGGCAAGTTCCTGCCGATGGCCGCCGAGAAGTTGGGGAACGCCTTCCGCTACCCGCACGATCTGCTCAGCAGCAAGGACGCTCCGGAAGCGGTGGCTCTGCTGCGAAAGACGCTGGCGGCACAGCCGGATGGATCGGTGAGCATCGCCCAAGTCGGCTTCTCGACAAACCTCGCGCGGCTGATCGACTCCAAGTCCGACGAGGCTTCGCCGCTGTCGGGGATCGAGTTGATT
>JANMLE010000298.1:0-8637 GCA_031372385.1 Planctomycetota bacterium
AACCCTTTCAGGGTAGATGGACACGCGACTCTCTTTCCCAGGGTAGCCCGCCTGCGCGGGCAACCCTGGGCTATGAGACGCAACTCCTTCGGAGTAAAGACACCACCGTTCACGCCCAAACTTGGAACTACTGACTTTGCATTTTGCACTGATCACTTCTCACTCAAACGTTCGGACAAATCTTTCACTGTCCCACTACGACAATCGGGCCACATGCCAGGTCACGAGCGGCAGGGCCTTCCACAGGACATATGCCACCGGCCCCGCATACAGCACGCTGTCCATCAGGTCGAGCAGGCCGCCGAAACCGGGGAGCAGGCGGGCGGAGTCCTTCTTGCCAACGTCGCGCTTGATCAGCGATTCGCACAGGTCTCCGATCAATCCGGTGACTCCCAGGATCAGCCCGTAAACGGCCGAACTGAGCCAGTCGGGTGGCACCCAGGGTTCGCCGCGAGTCGGCGCAAACAACGGTGTCGCGAAGTACAGCCAGGCCACGGCGCTGGCCGCTGATCCGACGAGCGCGCCGACCGCGCCCGCCCAGGTCTTACCGGGTGACAGGTGGGGAACCATCTTCCGTTTGCCGAACATGCGACCGAAGAAGTACGCGCCGACATCGCCCCCCTTGACCACGACCAGCAGCGAGCCGATCACCAGGTAACCGGCATCCGATCCGGCCACCCAGCGCAACTGCGACACGACTCCCAGCAGCACACCGATGTAACTGACGATCAGCAGTTCCGCCCCCAGGGTTTCCATGCTGGCCCCCGGTTCGCGGTAGCGGTAGGTCGCCAGCAGGAACATCGCCAGGATGGTCAACGAATACGCGAGCATCACCTGCGCGAGCGTGTTGTCGTCGGACGGAATCTTGATCGGCATGTGACCGAACCGTCCCCACCAGGCCGCGGCGGCCACCAACACACACGACGCCGACACGATAATCCGGTTGGGGGTGAACGAGCGGGTCCACAGCAGATCGACCATCTCATTCGCGCCGCGCAGCGCCAGGATGACGACAATCAGCAGCAGTATCGGCGCGGACTCACCCAGCCGCGCGTCCCACCAAAAGAGGCCGAAGAACGTCGGAATCAGCACGGCGGATACGGCCAGGCGCCAGCGAAGCATTCATCAACCCCGTGAAAGGATCGTCACGTCGGGCGACAGTCTATCAGCAGTTCGCGGTGGACTCGACACGACGGCGGAAATAGATCCGGCGTCGCGCCGGAAACCCGGAACTCGGTGATCGCACCGGTCAGAATCGAACCGTCCATGACTCCGATGCAAACTGACCTGCGGAAGAATCCAACGCGGGCTGCGCCTCTGACCAACGGAGCTGATAAGGGGTCGGGAGTTCAGCCGTCCAGTCGGAACAGGCGTTTGAGCGCGGTGATCAGTCCGTGCGGCGTTCCTTCGCGGGCTTCGTCCTTGAGGACGGTCAGCGGAGGATGCAGCAGTTTGTTGACGATCCGTTCGACGCTGCGCTCGATCGCCTCACGGTCCTTCGGCGTCAGATGCGGCAGCTTGTTGAAGAGGCGGCCGAGTTCTTCCTTGCTGATGCCGTGCCAGTCCTGCATCAGGCGGGCGAAGACGTCGCCACTGGCGCGATGATGGAATTCCTCCATGAAGCGGCGCTGCTCTTCGGCGACGATGCGGCGCGCGTGGTCGATCTCGCGGACCCGCGCATGCCGGTTCTCTTCGCATGTCCGGCTCAGGCTGTCGATGTCATAGAGGTACACGCCATCCAAGTTGCGGACACCGGGCTCAAAGTCCCGCGGGGCTCCCAGATCCAGGATGAAGGCGGGGCGGCCGGCGACAGCGGCGCGGGCCTTGCGGAAGCGGGCGACATCGACGATTGGTTTGTCCGCGCCGGTGGTGCTGACGATCACGTCGGCGCGGCCGAGCCAGTGATCGAGGTCCGCCCACGGTTCGACCCGTCCGCCCCACTCCTTTGCCAGTCGTTCCGCCCGCTCGGGACTGCGGTTGACGACGACGATCTCCCGCACTCCCTCGTCCTTCAGGTAGCGCAGCGTTTCCTCGGCCATCTCGCCCGCGCCGACGATCAGCACCAGCTTGTCACCGAAGTTGTCAAAGATGCTCTTGGCGAAGTCGCCCACTGCCACGCTGGCGATCGAGACTCGGCCTTCGGCGAGCTTTGTTTCCGAACGGACGCGGCCCGAGACCCGGATGGCGCTTTGAAACAGCGAATGCACGACCGGCCCGCAGACGCCGAACTCCTCCGCTTCGCGATACGCCTGACGGACCTGGTTCACGATCTGCGGCTCACCCAGCACCATGCTGTCGAGCGACGAGATGACTTCAAACAAATGCCAGACCGCCTCCGAGTCGGATGCCGCCTGCAGTTCCCCCACGAATTCGTCCAGTGGGACTTGGTGAAACTCGGAGAGGAACTGCGCCAGTTGATTCCGCGTCTGGTCCGCGTTGTCCGCGGGACTCGCCAGATAAAGTTCGACGCGGTTGCACGTCGACAGGATGACCGCTTCGCAACCGGGAATCCGCCGGCGCAGCTCGGCATACGCCTGCTCGATCCGTTCCCGCGATGCAAACGCCAACCGCTCGCGGATGGCCAGCGGTGTCGTTTGGTGCGTGCAGTAAATCGCGAGCAGGTTCACGGGTTATCTCAGGTCAAAGGCAGGTCGGTATCGAAGCGGGACGGCCGTCGGAACGGGTCATTCATGCTTGGGTTCGGCCCGGGAAGTTCGATCGGAGTCGCGCGTCATCGGAGTCCCGTGCAGTGACGGCACGCGCATCGTCGCCGTCAGAACCTGCAGGCCGACCATCATGAACAACAGGAACCCACAGGCCCACGCGGTCAACCACGCCACCTGCCGGCCCGGCGGCCTCTTCCCGAGCAGCAACCACGTGAACATGCCGCACATCAGCAGCCATGTGAACGCTCCGCCCAAGACGACCGGGTCTGTCCATGTCGGAGCTCCATCTTGATTGGAATACACCGACAAGCCGATGCCCGTCGCCACGCCAAACGTCAACAACGGAACGGAAACCAGCACCGACCAGCGGTTGAATCGTTCCAACCGCTCCAGACTGGGAAGCGTCAATCCGCTCTGCAATTTCTGGCGATGCTTCAGCCGCCGGTGCTGCCACAGGTACAGCAGGCTGAGCACAAATCCGCACAGGATCGCCGCCGAGCCCAGCACCAGCATCGAAGCGTGCAGCATGGCCCAGCCGCGGTGAAAATCGAGAGCCTCAACGGACTGGCTCGGTGACGCCGCCACAAACAACGAGCCCACCACCAACGTCAGCACGACCGGCCAGAGCACGATGCCGCTGGCGATCGTGGAGTCGAGCAACGAGACAAACAAGTGCGTGAGCACCGCCAACCACGCCAGCACCAGCAACCAGTCGCGTGCCGAACTAAGCAGCGGTGGCTGTTGAGTCTGGCTCGAACGCATCAGCAGATAGAGCGTCTGGGCCAGCAACCCGGCGGCACCAAACCCCAGCGAGACGACACGGCTCCAGCCACTCCGGGCACGCAGCCGCCACGCATCAAACCCGAAGGCGACGCAGTAACTGGCCAGAAAACAAACGACGTTGACGTTGGGCATCCACCAAATCCTCAGAAAGGGCGCGGCTCAGTTTACAGCAACTGTCAATTGATGCGTAGCCGCTGGAGCACGTCGTCTTGCCCGTTGATTCGGACGAGCGGTTTGGAAAGTGCAAAGTGAGAAGTGATCAGTGCAAAGTGCCAACTTGAAGAACGGCAAACGCGGAGTCTTGTCTTCTCACTCTTCTCACTTTGCACTTTTCACTTCTCAGTTTGCACTACTCACTCTTCAATGTCCGGCGATCCTCGTCACCGCGCCTCGGACTCCAGTCCGTAGTCGCTGATCTTCTTGTGGAGCGTGTTGCGGTTGATCCCCAATCGTGTCGCCGCCTTGGTCTGCGTTCCCTGACAGGTTTTCAGCACCTGCAGGATCAGCTCGCGCTCGACGAGCGAGATGACACGCTCATGCACGTCCTGCGCTTCTTCGCCGGCATCGAGCAGGCCGAGCGTCACTAGTTCGCTGCACATGGTTTTCAGGCCGCCCGATCGCGACCGGCTCAACCGAATCGGTGCCAGCCCGCGAACATGTGAGGGAAACAGCGACAGATTCAACGTGTCGCCGGTACACAGCACGGTGGCCCGTTCGATGTAGTTCTGCAGTTCGCGAACGTTGCCCGGCCAGGCGTAGGTCCGGAGCATCGCGATCACGTCGTCGGCAAGTTTCGGCGCGGGGCGGTTGTTCGCGATCGCGTATTTCTTCGCGAAGAACTGGACCAGCGGGCCGATGTCTTCCGGACGTTCCCGCAGTGGTGGCAGGTAGATCGGCACGACGTTCAACCGGTAGTACAAGTCCTCGCGGAACCGTCCGGCATCGATTTCGTCGAGCAGATCCCGGTTAGTCGCCGCGACAATGCGGCAGTCGACACGAATCGTCTTCGTGTCCCCCACCCGCTCAAACTCCTGCTCCTGCAACACGCGCAGCAGCTTGACCTGCAGCGTGTAACTCATCGAGTTGATTTCGTCGAGGAAGATGGTGCCGCCGTGGGCCGCTTCAAATCGTCCGGTCCGGTTCTCGTGCGCGCTGGTGAAGGCCCCCTTCACGTGGCCGAACAGTTCGCTTTCCAACAGGCTTTCACTCAGTGCTCCACAGTTCACGCGAATGAACGGGCCGGATGACCGCGGGCTGAGCTCGTGAATTCCCCGCGCGACCAGTTCCTTGCCTGTCCCGGTCTCGCCCAGCAACAAGACGGTGGCGGTTGTGGCGGCGACCTGCTGGGTCAAACGGTAGACCCCGCGCATGGCCGCGCCATCCCCGATCATGCCATTCAAGACCGGCACGTCCTGTCGACCCACCGTCGTGCCATCGCGATCCGCCATACCGTTCCCCAATCCGAAACCCAGCCGGAAATGCCCGCGGTTAATGCTCACGTGCATACGCGGCGAGCATTCTAGCCGCGACTGCTGGACGGAATCAATGGCGAGCGGCGAATTGACAGTGCATGGCAGCTCCGAATGCGAGAATCGTGCTTGCTTGGCACGCACTGTGCCTCAGTGGAAGGCGTTTGTGCTGACGGCTTGTCAACTGCCGAACAGCAGACTGAGGACACCGCGATCCAAACTATCGCAGCTCAATGTGGTTCACTGCGGCGCGTGGGGAGTCTTCAGCAGGTCCAGCATCGCGCTGCCCATCGCTTTGCCGATCCGGTTGAACCAGATGGCGCTGCCGAGGTAGTGGTAGGCGTGGTCGCCGCCGGTCAGCTTCCACTCTTCGAAGCGTTCCTTCCACTGCGGGTACAGATCTTCGGCGGCCTTGTCGACCAGCAGATCAGTGCGAAACGCCTTCACGTTTCCCTGGAACTCCGGCACGTCGTTCATCGACAGTTGGGCCTGCCGGATCGTCAGCATCGCCCCCTGCGCCGGCTTCGATCCGTTCTGGCCCATCGCGGCGATGACGAAGGGGAGTCGCGGTGCTCGCAAGTCCCGGCGGACGTCGCGGATGAAGTGGGTCATGTTCGATGCGTATTCGTCCTGACCGCCGTACTGGTCGTTCCAGCCTTGGAACCAAACGAAGCCAGCCAGTTCCAGCTTCTTGCCCTTCAGTGCGGGGAACAGGGTTTCGTAGTTGTCGAAAGTCGTTTTGACTTCCGCAAGCATGTTGCGATACGACGAGCCGTACGGCTGCTTGATGTCGTCCATGGTTGGCAGCGGGTCGTTCTTCTGGTTCTTCTCGTTGTTCTTGCGGACGCGATCCTGGGCTTGGTCGAGCTCCGCCTTCAACAGTTCTTCACTCGGCAGGCCGGCCGAAGGGGACCGGAACAGTTTGACCAGCGAGTGACCGCCCCACGCCGCCTTGATCAACAGCACCGGCTCGTCGAAGTGATCACCCATAACCGAGCCGAATTCCAGTTCGACCCCCGTGCGATCGGGCGATCCGTAGCCGACCGTCAGTCCCCCCTTACGGTCCAGAAACTTGACGAACACATCATCCCGGACAATCCACTTGTCATCCCGTCGCAGATGCGCGAACAGATCCATCGTCTTTGGATCGGTGGCCTGATGCTCCAACAGCGCATTGGGCGCTTTGCCTTCCATGTTCGACTGTCCGGCCAGCACAAAGACCTTCACCGTCTTGGCCTCATCGGCGCAGGAATCGACGACCGGCAACAGTGTGAACGCGAGGCCCAGAACGGCGAACTTGATGGAAATGGTCATCGCATACGCTCCTCAGGTTGAAGGTTCAAAAGACAAAAACGACACTGCCAGGCCGGACGCGGGCTCCACGTCATTCAACACACGGCCAACCCCCAATCAAGCGACTCTGTTTCGGGAGCATTCCCAAAGTTTGCCTGATTCAGGGTTGAGCGGCTGCGCATTGTCTACTTGCGAGAGTTGCATGGTGTGTCGGGACTCGTGCGGTCTCTCCTTGCCACAGCCCGGTATCACGGCGTCGACTTCTCATTCGCGCTCCGTTTGATTCGCGCGGACCAAAACAATTTTCCGCGCGAATCAAAAGGAGCGCGAATGAAGAGGGCTGTCGAACTGGGGCGAACAGACAACGGTCGCTTTGCGGCGGGCAACTCTTTGACGTCTTTGTCACACAGCCGCTAATCGAGCCGATGGACGCGGCTGCCGTGAATCTTGAGGCAGCCCGACTGATAAAGTTGGATCGCTTCGGGAAGCGCTTCGCATTCGGCCGCGAAGACGCGCGCGGCGAGCGAGTCGGGGGTGTCATCATCTTCGACCGGGACAACCCGCTGCACGATGATGGGGCCATGATCGTACTCGTCATCGACGAAATGCACCGTACATCCCGTCACCCGCGCGCCGCGCTTCAGCACCGCCTCGTGGACGAGGTGTCCGTGAAACCCTTTGCCGCAGAATGCCGGAATCAAGGCCGGGTGAATGTTGATGGTCCGCCCCGAGAAATCCAGGGGGATTCGAATCAATGCCAGGAAGCCGGCGCACACGACCAAGTCCGCCCCAACTTCACGACACAGGGCAAAGATGCGGTCACTGAACTCGTCGACGGACGCGAACGAGTTGCGCGTGACGACCTCGCAGCGCAAGCCAGCCGCGCTGGCACGCTGAATCCCGCCACAGTCGGAGCGACTCGCGACCACGAGAGGGATGCGGGCATTCAGCGAGCCCGCTTCGATCCGCGCCGCCAGATTGGTCAGCGTGGTCCCGCCGCCGGAAATTAGCACCGCCAGCCGAATCGGACGATTCAAGGGACCGGGCAACGGACGAACACCCACCATGATTTCCCCGAGGTTGAAATTCACGCCGCATGACAAGTCTTGCGGGACAGACTTTCCATCTGTCCGAGAAATTCGCGCCGCAACCGGACTGATGACACGCAGGCCCTTTGTGCTAACAAAAATTGCCACACTCACGAATCATGGGGCTCGGTTAGTTTGGAACCGATCTTCGTGGCGGTGTCTTTGATCGGGTGTTCAACAGGCGGGAACTTGCTGAAGTCCGCCTCCGCCGGATGAATGGCACTCGACATCTCGCGGCGGTTTCCCTGCCACACGACGAATCCGATCACCAAGATGACCAACGTGATCAGCAGATAGACTTCGGGGCCCAGGCTGACCGGTGAATAAGGGGGCCGGGGCGGTTTCCATTCCACGGCACCGGCCAACAGCAATGGTGCCTTGCGCGCCACATCATGGGCTTCGTAGCCGTACATTTTGAAGAAGTATCCCGTCAGTCGCACTTCTTCGGTCAGGTCGCCGCCGACCTTCAAACCGTCCGGCTTGCTGAGAAAGATGACAACCGCGGGGTTGCTCTGGCTGTCGTCGGTATAGACCCAACCTTCATACGCTTCCTGGATTCCGCGCGCGTTCGGACCGGGATCAAACTTGGTGAGTCTGCGGATGACCCCGTGCAGCGACACCGCTCGACCGCGGTACTTGTCCGGATCTTGGAACAGATCCACGAACATCGGGAACTGTTCCGGTTTTCGTTTGGCATAGCGGGGGTTGCCCGATCGGCGGGCTTCGCGAAAGTTCTTGGCGAATGCCTCCTGCTCGGCCAACGGAGTCTGCCGGGCCAGTTCGAGGACTCGAAAGTAAGCGTCCTTCTCTTCGAAGCGGATGCCGATGGAGTTGTCGGTGATCGACTTGAGCAACACGGGGTTGACGGTCTCACCCCCGTCCAAGGACGTTGGCTCGCGGGACAGCACTTCCTCGCGCCGCTTACGCTCCTCAACCAGTTTCTGAATCCGTTCGTCGTCGTTGTTGCCAGCACTGATCCCCTGATCCTGGCACCAACCCCATGACGAACCGGCCAGCAGAATCAGACACGTCCATCGCGTCAGTGTTCGCATGAGATCTCCCTTCTTTGAATCGCACTTCGAGGCGGCGTCCGGCATCGGCACCGTTGGAACATCTCGTTCCGACCCCGCCCCCGATGCATTCTGTTCCCGACAGCGGCGAATGTCGAGAGACGAGTCAACAGCGCCGGGGAAATGGGGACGGGCACGAAGACTGACATGTGTCTGCGTCAGAAAAGCAGGTACGACGGCAAGCTTGGGGTCGGGGGGTGTTTTATTTTAAAATTTAGAGGCGGGGGGGGGGGCCCCCAAAGAAAAAAAAATGGCAGATATTTATATT
>JANMLE010000303.1:0-5798 GCA_031372385.1 Planctomycetota bacterium
AACCCTTTCAGGGTAGATGGACACGCGACTCTCTTTCCCAGGGTAGCCCGCCTGCGCGGGCAACCCTGGGCTATGAGACGCAACTCCTTCGGAGTAAAGACACCACCGTTCACGCCCAAACTTGGAACTACTGACTTTGCAAAATGAAGAACGATCCGGTTCTGATTACGGGGATACTGTGATGCCTGACGCACTCGATTGGTCTTCGATTCTTCGTCTTCACGGCCTGACGACGACGGCTTGCGGTTTGGCTTGTCTGGCGGCGGGTTCCGCGTTCGCCAAGGATCCGCGCTGTGTCTATCTTCCGGGTGAATACACCCGCAGCGCCCGCTACTCGATCAACAGGCAACTGGAAGTTCAGGCGCTGGAGGCGCGCGTGTTGACCCACACCTTGTGGAACTATCATTTCCATGAGGATTCCGACGAGTTGCGGGCTTCGGGACGGGCGCAGCTCGATCGTTTGAACCGCCGTTTTCCGCATGGAATCCCCGAGGTGTTCGTCCAATCCGCCCACGATTTCCGACTGGAAGAGGACACCCTCGACAACTACTTCGCCCGCCGCAAGGAACTGAACACGCTGCGCGCCCAGGCGGTTTCCGACTACCTGCAGCGGGTTGTCGGCGGTCAGACCGTCGCCATCCAGATTCACGACCGGCCGACCGTCGGCATGAGCGGTGCCGAGACTCGTGCCGCCTATGCGTCCATGATTGAAAAGGCGCCGAGTGGATTGCTGCCGGTCGGCGTCACAGCGTCTCGGTTCGAGTTTGGCGCGGGGGGAGGCGGGGGCGGGTTCGACTTCGGCGTCGGCGGGGGCGGGGCACTCAACTTACCCGGCTCGATGGGAGGCAGCCCGTTCTCGCCACCCGGCGGTGGGGGAGGTTTCGAACTTGACCTACCACCGTTCTCGTCGGACGTCCCGTCGGGAGGTTCCCCGGGCGGATTTTCAGGTCCGCCACCCGGCATGCCTTCAGGCCCACCGCCGGGTCCGCCACCAAGTCCATGATGCTGTGCGACAATGGCGGCGACACCGGAGAAATTCGAATTCGCCCGAGTGGAAACCGTCAGCGGTCTCAAGTGAGATGGTAAACCTCGCGCGGTCGCACCTGAGACGTTTAACCGCTACGCCAACGGCGTGCGCGAGAACAACCGTTCGCTCCCGCCTGCGCGTTGGCGTGGCGGCGAGATGTAAAGTCGTCTCATTCCCAGTCGCGACGCATCCCCTCGACACGTCGCTGAACCGACCCGACGCCAACTCACAGCACCTTTTCGATCGTCTCGCGCAGCACGCCGCCGGACTTTTGCAGGGCCATTTTTTCCTTGGGCCACAGATCGACTTCGATCACTCCCAACACGCCCTTGCGGCCGACGACCGTCGGGACCGAGATCGCGACGTCCCGCAGGCCGTACGCTCCCGATTGCAGTGAACTGACCGGCAGGATGCGGCGCTGGTCCAGCGCGATCGCATGCACGACATCGGCGATCGACACGCCGACCGCGAAACCGGCTCCACCTTTTTTCTTGATGACTTCGGCACCGCTGCCGCGCGTCTTCTTTTCGATGTCGGCGATCAGTTGCGAATTGACACCGGGATATTTTTCGAGCGGCATACCGGCGATTTGGGCGGCCGACCAGATCGGCACCATGCTGTCCCCGTGTTCGCCGTAGATCGTGACGTCGACCTGTGTGGGCGGAACGTTCAACCGCTGGGCCAACAGGCTGCGCAGCCGCGTGGTGTCGAGCACCGTCCCCAGGCCGATCACCTGCGACGCGGGCAGACCAAGCTCCTTGATCGCCAGGTAAGTCAGCACGTCCACCGGGTTCGAGACGACGAACACGAGGGCGTCCTTGCGGAGTCCGCCGGACTTGAGGTCTGCCAGGATGCCACGGAACAGGGTGACGTTGCGGCCGATCAGATCGAGACGGCTTTCTTCCGGTTTGCGACGGAGTCCGGCGGTGATGACGATGCAGTCACTGTCGCCGACCGACTTCATGTCGCCAAACGTGATCGTCTGGTCGGCCAGGATGCTGGCCCCGTGCAGCAGGTCGAGGGCCTGTCCCTCGCACAATTCGAGGTTCACATCCACGAGGTGAATGTGCCGCACAATCTTGCCGGCCTGCAAAGCAAACCCGGCACACGAACCAACCAAACCGCCACCGCCGATGATGCTGACTTTCATGACTGCCAACTCTTTCTTGCTGGTCTCGCTCTTGTCCCCTCTCCACCGTCGTCGGAGGAGAGGGCTAGGGTGAGGGGGCTTTTCTTGTTGATTGACAGGTGGGCCGCGAAGACTTGGCCCACCCTACTGAAGAGTTCTCATTTGCCTATCGCCGCGACGACCTGCTCCGTGATCAGCCTGACGAGAGTTTCCAAGTCGGGTTCCGGCTTGGACTCCGTCTTCACCGCGCCCCCTGCCTTCTGGCGTTCGAGGTATCCGGGGAAGACCGGGGCTGGCTCGAAGGCTTTCTGTTGCGGCATGTTCTCTTTGTAGCCGTCGCGGAACGCGGTGTTGCTGCACAGGTCGCAGTTCTCGACGTGGAAGCGAGGGTCGTCGAAGCCGAGTTTCTTCTTCAGGTCGAGCAGTTCCACCGACTCACGCTCGTCGAGATAGGTCACTCGGCCGAGTTGTTTCGACAGCAGCAGGATGCGGCAGTAGGCGTCGAGGATCTCCGTCTTCCAGTACGCCTCTTCGATCGTCTTGCCGAACGTGACCGTGCCGTGATTGGTGAGGATGATCGTGTTGGTTCCGTTCGCGAGGAACGGCACAACCGTGTTGGCGAAGGCGTGTCCGCCGGGGGTCTCATACGGGGCGATCGGAACCTCGCCCATGAAGACTTCGATCTCGGGAAGGATGCACTGCGGAATCGGTTCGCGGGCCACCGCGAACGCCGTCGCATGCGGCGGATGGCAGTGAACGACCGCCTTCACGTCGGGCCGGTGCTTCATGATCGCCAGATGCAGCAGCACTTCGCTGGTCCGCTTCCGCTTGCCGGCGATCTGAACTCCTTCCATGTCGACCGCGCAGATGTCGTCGGGGGTCATGAACCCCTTGCAGATCATCGTCGGCGAACAGAGAACTTCGTTCTCACCGACGCGGATCGAGATGTTCCCATCGTTCGCCGCCGCGAAGCCCTTGTTGTAGACGCGCCGTCCGATTTCGCAGATGTCTTCTTTGAGCTTCCGGTCATTGATCCCGGTGTTCCATTGGCTGGCCATTGTTATTTCCTTGTTGGTCGAGAGCGGAGAGTTGAGAGTCGAGAGCCAGAGCGAGTGCTGAGTCAAGTGCGGAGAGTTGAGAGACAAGTGCCACGATGAGAAGACACCTTTCTTCTCTGGCTCTCGGCGCTCGTCGCTCAACTCTCGACTCGGCTATTCCACTTCAATGTTGTCCACAATACAGGCGTTGTAGGCATCAAGCGGCTTGTGATTCGGAGCGAACGGGTTGGCCGCTTCGCCTCCTTCACTGAAGCCGATCTTGGAACCAGGCGACGCGCCGAGTTCGTCGTACACGACGAGAGCCTCCTCCCGCCCCTTGTCGTCTCCCTTGAGTCCCGCGACGCTCAGCGGCACAACGACCAGCCACGTGCCACCCGCGACCATCGCGTTGCACTTGGACAGCGTCACTTTGCCGATCACCTCGCCGACTCGCATGGGGTTGTCTTCCGTTTTATCTTCGACTTCGTCTTCGTCTTGGCTTTGTCCCCTCGCCCCGGCTCTGCGGGGAGAGGGCTAGGGTGAGGGGGCTTCTGTTTTCCGCTTTGTCTCTTTTATCTTCTGCCACCCGCAACGCGCCTCATCACTCCGCAGCCAGCGGACTCACGCCCCCCGTTCAGAAAGCGAAGAGGGCTGACGCCCAAACATCACCATCCCGCTGGCACCACCGGTTTCTTCGCCGCACAGTCCCGCAGCAGGTTTCTCAATTCGATGAACGTCCGACCATTCGGGTTGATGCAGACCACGTTCACGCCGAGGTGTTGCATCGTCAGTTCCAGTTGCTTCCGATCCGAGATCACCGCCGCGCGAACCCGATCATTCCGGTTCGCCCGGCACGCGATGATCTCGGCATATTCGCTGAGGATCGCCACGCCCTCGTGTTCCGCCTTGCTGATCGATCCGATCGCGAGCGTTGCCGCCTCCGCCGCCTGTCCCACAAGCTCAATCGTCCAACCTTCCGACTGCCGCTTCAGTCCGTCGTGCAGAGCCTTCACAGTCGGAGTGATCGTCTGCACGATCAACTGCCACCGCGCCGCCCCCTTTGTCGCGCCGCTTCCATCGCCAGCCAGCTTGTCGATCCGGCTCCAATCAATCCGCTTCGTGTGCAACCAGTCGCGAGCCGACGGCGTCAGGATCGAACGGCGTCCGATCTTCAACGGCTGTCCAACGCGAGCGGTCTGCTCCAACAAATCGGCCGTAATGACCGGGGCCGTCAGTTCGATGGCCGGTGGCTTCTCAACAACCGGCTTCACAACGGTCGTCGTCATGGTTGTGGGCTTCGGCAACTCAACCACAGGACGCACCGACGCGGGCTGGAGCCGGGCCAGCACGTTCGACACGATCTGTTCGATGAGAGCCTGATCCACTTCGATTAGCCGAGAGACGAGAGACGAGAGCTGAGAGCCAGAAAACTCATTTGAATCTTTTCTGGCTCTCAGCTCTCACCTCTCAGCTCTCGACTCCTTTCAGTCCACAATTCCCAGCACATGCCACCGGGCCGGAGTGTTGTCCGAGCCCACCATCTCCCGCGCCGTCTTGCCGTCCGACGAGATGATCACCGTGTCGCCCTTGCCTCCACCCTGATTGTCGATCACCAACTGAGGCGACCCGTCCGGCCCCCCCTTCGGATCGAGCGGCTGCACCAGCAACATCCGCCACCCGACGAGAGTCGGATGCTTCACTGTCGAGGTCGCCCGGCCGATGACTTTCGCGAACTGCATGACTGCACCAAATTCAGGAGGATGAACCACGAAATACTCGAAAGACACGAAAGTGAAGAGGAGGCAAGAACTCAAATGCTGGAATGACGGTCGTTTTCACCAGTCATTGCCTTGCGTCTGGCAAGTCCGTTGGAGTTGAGTCCGTGTCTTCTGCAAGTCTTTCGTTCTGTCTTCTCTTCACTTTCGTGTTTTTCGCGTATTTCGTGGTTCAAAACTCTTCGTCTTCAAATGACGCGGAGGTCATCCACCAGCACACACCGTCGCTGGCGGGTGAACGTCATTGGATTCGTCACACCCTCACCCGTCGGTGTCGCGATGCTGAAGCTGAGGTAGCCTTCACCGCCCAGTCCCAGTCCCGCCATCGACGGGCCGTTCTTGACGAACAGTGTGGTGTCCATGTCGCGGCCCATGCGGGTCATGTGGCGGACGTTGCGGCTGTGAATGAGGCTCGTGTGGCGGAAGCCGTGTTCAAATTCGAGGGCCAGTTCCACACCGTGGGCGAAGTTCCGGCAGCGCACGAACGGGACAAACGGCATCATCTGTTCTTCGGGGACGAACGGGTTCGATGTGTCAGTCTCTCCGTAGAGCAGTTGTGTTCCGGCGGGGACGCGGAGGCCGATCAGCTCGGCCAGCTTGGTGGCATCCAAGCCGACCAGGTCGCGATTGAGGTGATAATGATCGCCCGGCTTCGTCGGGGGAGTGAATGCCAGTTTGGTGAGGGCGTCGATCTCGCGGTCGTTCAGGCGGTAGGCACCGTGACGCGGCATCGTGTCCATCAGTTGGTTGAAGATCTCTTCGACGGCGAAGACTTCTTTCTCACCGATGCAGAGGAGATTGTTGTCGTAGGCGGCCCCCTTCACGATCGA
>JANMLE010000333.1:0-7238 GCA_031372385.1 Planctomycetota bacterium
ATCGAGCCCGGCATGACGCGAGACGAGGTGCGCCGCCGGCTGGGCCGGCCCGCCAAGATGACTCTTGTGGTAGAAGCTCGGAATCCGGGGGCTGACGCCGCCCGGCTCACCTGATTCGGACTTTTGTCGTCCACATTACGCAAGGAGCAGGCGATGTGTCTTGGAATCCCCGGCCAGGTCGTGAAGATCACCGACGTCGAGCGGCAACTGGCGCTCGTCGACATCGGCGGCGTCCAGCGCGAAGTGAGCCTGGAGTGCGTGGCCGACCCGTCGCATCCGCTCGACTCATCCGTCGGCCAGTGGGTGCTGGTGCATGTCGGCTTCGCGATGAGCCGGATCAACGAAGACGAAGCCGCCGCGACGTTGAAGATCCTGAAAGAGCTGGGTGAACTGCAGGCCGAACACGCCGCAATGCAGCAGTCGGCGGCCAGCCACTGACTTGTCCCCTCGCCCCCGGCTTTGCGGGGGAGAGGGTTAGGGTGAGGGGGCTCGTCGGTGGTGTGGACGCCTGCCGCAGATTCGTCATTTCCATCGGGAAACCACGGCAATCATCATGGCCTCGGCAACATCCAAAGCCCCCCTCACCATAGCCCGGACCATTCATGAGGAACCACGAAATACACGAAATACACGAAAGGAAAACGGTGAGGCAGGTTAGTTGACGCGCCAGTCCGAGGACGGTGCGACACAATGCTTCTGGTGACCTGCGACGCAACCTTCAGCCTTTCGTGTATTTCGTGTATTTCGTGGTTCAGTCCATGAGTTATCCGGGCTAGCCCTCTCCCCCCGAAGCGGGCGGGAGAGGGGACCGCAGTTGCAAACATGCGAGAGGCCAACCGATGAAGTACGTCGATGAATTCCGCGATCCGCAGAAAGCGCAGTTTCTGCTCCATGAGATTCGTGGCCTCGTGACCCGCATCCAGCAGGGCCGCAGTCAACCGATCTCCATCATGGAAGTCTGTGGTGGCCACACGCACGCGATCTTCCGCTATGGCGTCGAGACGATGCTGCCGGACGGGATCGAGTTGGTTCACGGTCCTGGTTGTCCCGTCTGTGTGCTGCCGATGGGGCGCGTCGATGATTGCGTCGCACTGGCCAACATGCCGGGCATGATCTTCACGACGTTCGGCGACGCGATGCGCGTCCCCGGTTCGAAAGGGAGCCTGCAACAGGCCAGGGCCAACGGGGCCGATGTGCGGATGGTGTACTCGCCGCTGGACGCCCTGCGGATCGCCCGCGAGAACCCCAGCCGGCCGGTCGTCTTCTTCGCGCTGGGGTTCGAGACGACGATGCCCAGCACGGCACTCACGGTGCTCCGGGCGGAACGGGACGGGATCGACAACTTCTCGCTGTTCTGCAATCACATCACGATCATCCCCACGATGAAGGCGATCCTGGACTCGCCCGATTTGCAGTTGGACGGGTTCCTCGGTCCGGGCCACGTCAGCATGGTGATCGGCAACGCGCCCTACCGGTTCATCGCCGAGCATTACCATCGGCCGCTGGTCGTCGCGGGCTTCGAGCCGCTCGATATTCTGCACGCGCTCTGGATGGTGCTCAAACAGATCGCCGAAGGCCGCGCCGAGATCGAGAACCAATACAACCGCGTGGTCCCCGAGGACGGCAACCGCGTGGCGCTGGATGCGATCGACAGGGTCTTCGAGTTGCGCGAGCACTTCGAATGGCGCGGTCTCGGTTCGATCGACCACTCGGGCGTCCGCATCCGAGACGCCTACGCCAAGTTCGACGCGGAGCGCCGATTCTCGGTCCCCGCCCTCAAGATTGCCGACCCGCAATCGTGCCAGTGCGGCGACGTGCTCAAGGGGATCATCAAGCCGTGGGACTGCAAAGTCTTCGGCCGGGACTGCACGCCGGAGACACCGCTGGGTGCGCTGATGGTCTCGTCGGAAGGTTCGTGTGCCGCCTACTACCAATACGGCGACCTTGAGAAGATTCACGAGACCAGAGCAACGTCAGGCGAATGATCTGCGGTGCCGTTACTGTAGTCCGGTCGCTCCGCCGACCGGACGTCCTGCCGACGGAGCGGCGGGACTACAGTACGTTGGCAAACCACACGGACCGGGCGGCAGATTGAGGAGACGGTATGACTGGCGCTGGTCCGTTGAATCCACAGAACAGCAGTCCCCGCAGCCGCGGGAAGGTGCGGAGCCCCACCATCACCCTGTCCCACGGTGGTGGTGGCAAGGCGATGCACGATCTAATCGACGACGTCTTCCTCGACGCCTTCGATCACGAATCGTCGGCACCGCTGGAGGATCAGGCGCGGTTTGACCTGTCAGACCTCGCGACGCACGGCGACCGACTCGCCTTCACCACCGACTCGTACGTCGTCCAGCCGCTCGACTTCCCCGGTGGCGACATCGGCAAGCTGGCCGTCTGCGGCACGATCAACGATCTGGCTGTCGGTGGCGCGACACCGCTCTACCTGAGTTGCGCGGTCATAATCGAAGAGGGTCTGCCGGTCGAGACGCTGCGCGCCATCGCCCGGTCAATGGCAACCACAGCGCGGGAGGCGGGCGTCAAAGTGGTGACCGGCGACACGAAGGTCGTCGAACGGGGCGCCTGCGACAAGCTGTTCATCAACACCAGTGGCGTGGGAGTCATCCGCGCGGGACTCGACTTGGGCATCCAAAAGGCGCAGCCGGGCGACGTGATCCTCGTGAACGGTCTGCTGGGCGACCACGGTGCCGCGATCCTCAATGCCCGTGGCGACATGGCGCTGACCACGCCGATCGAAAGTGATTGCGCGGCTCTGCATGGACTCATCGACGCGCTGTTGTCCGCCGTTCCCGGCACGCGTTTCCTGCGCGATCCGACTCGCGGCGGATTGGCCACGGTCTTGAACGAGATCGCCGATGCCGCGCAGGTCGGCATCGAAATCGACGAAGCCCGCTCGCCGATCCGCGCCGAGGTCAAAGGCTTCTGCGAGATCCTGGGCCTCGACCCGCTGTACCTCGCCAACGAGGGAAAGATCGTCTGCGTCGTCCCGGCGTCCCAGGCCGACGCGGCGCTGGCGGCCCTCCGGTCGCATCCCCTGGGCCGCGGGGCCGCGATCATCGGCGAAGTCACCGACCACCGCCCCGGCCGCGTCGTCATGCAAACCGTCTTCGGCGGTCGCCGCATCGTCGACATGCTCGTGGGCGAACAGTTGCCGCGCATCTGTTAGCGCGGATTGTTCATGAGGAACCACGAAATACGCGAAATACACGAAAGTGAAGAGATTTGCGGTCAGCGTTTCTCAAGACATTGCTCGCCGTACCATGGCGGTCACTGGGGATCAGAACTCTGGTCTCTTCTTCACTTTCGTGTTTTTCGTGTATTTCGTGGTGAATAATCCGGGTTAGCGCGGCACGTGTTCCGAGCGACAGAAGCGGTTCGCGGGGAATTCAACCGCCTATGCCGTAGGACGGATTTCCAATCCGTCCGTCAACGCCGGACGGAGCGATTGAAAATCCGTCCCACGGGAGGCGCGGGGATGGGCGTTTCCGGTTCTTTCATCTGTGCGTTAGCAACCAGCACGCTGCGCCACTGAGAACGGCGGCGCACGGGAGAGTGAGCAGCCACGACAGGAGAATGCCTGAGACGACGCGGTAGTCCGCCTGCCGCGTGGTGACGCCGATTCCGAACAACGCGCCAACGGAAACATGAGTGGTCGAGACGGGCAGACCAAACGTGCTCGCCAGAATGACGAGGATGCCGGTGGCCAAGTTGGCGGAAAAGCCCTGTCCGTGATTCATGCCGGTGATCTTGTGGCTCATGGTCTCCGCCACGCGGTGGGCGTTCAGCACGCCGCCGAGGGCAATCGCAACCGTCACCAGAACCAAGCCCCAGCGAATGTCGAACGCCCGCACTACGAGGAGCAATGCGGCCATCTTGGGAGTGTCGTTCAGGCCGCGGGCAAAGCTCACGACGCCGGCACTCAGGAAATGAGCGGCGTCCATCGTCTGCTGACAGTTGACGCCGAGATAAGCCCCCGCGTAACGCTCGGAACAGTGTGCCTCGCTGTCCACGGCCACGGCCAACGTTTCGGCGCACTGAACAGCGAAGACGGAACCAGGCTGTGGCAACGGAACGACTTGCTGCACGGAGCCGATACAGATGCAGGACTCCTTGGTAATGCCCAGCCGCAAGCGCATCAGGCGGAACGTCAGGTAAATCAACGCGCCGAGAAAAACAGCCGCGACCGGACTCAGCAGGAGTGGCAGAAAGAACTGCCTACCCAAGACTCCGAAAGCCACCTCCCCGCCGCTCGCCGCCAAGCCGCTGCCAACAATCGCGCCGGTCAAGCCGTGCGTCGTCGAGATCGGGAAGCCTAATCGCGTGGCGAGAATCACCGTGAGGCCGGCGCCGAGCGCGACGGCCAACAGGAAGTACTCCGAGCCAACCAGTGCATCCGGCACAAGCCCCTTTCCGGAGAACTTCTTGAGCAGCGACTGAGCAAGGAAGATGGAAAACACGGAACCGGCGAACGTGGTGAGCGTGGCCCACGTGATGGCTGTGCGGTACGTCGCGGTCCGGCTGCCGAACAACGAGGCGACCCCCTTGAAGTTGTCGTTGGCCCCGTTGGAGTAGGCCAGAAACGCGACGGCGATGACCAGCAGAAGTGTCATGTTCTTGCGAATTGGAGTTCTCGTTTAACCGCTACGCCAACGGCGTGCGCGCGAGTGGGAGCCGATCGTAACTCGCGCGCACGCCGTTGGCGTAGCGGTTAAACATCTCACTGAGGCCGCGTGAAGTGATCAATCATTCGAATCTTCGTTAAGGCATTCCTCACCAAACACCAGAACGTACAGCGGGTCCAAGATACCGGGCTGACGGTGAAAGGGGCACCGGTGAGCCATGAATTCCCAGAAACGAATCATGCCCCGCGGTCTGCGGCAGCGTTTGGTTCGGCCTGCTCCCCGGATCGCTCCCAGCGCGACACCAGACCGTCGTCAGGGTCGATGACTACGCCGAAGTGCTTGAATCCGCACTTGGTGAGCACCCGCTCCGACGCGGCATTCCCCGACTTCGTGTGGGCCCGGACAACGCGGACGAGACCGCTGCCGAACGCGAACGCGATCAGGGCCCGGGACGCCTCTGTGGCGTAGCCGAGCCCCTGGTGAACGGGGTCGACTCCGTACGCGATCTCGACGACCCCGTCCAGGTCCGGAGGCCCCTTGAAGGCACAGCCCCCGATGGTGACACCGTTGACCCGGTCCGTGGCGGAGAAGCCGTGCATCCAAGGGTCGGGTGTGCTCGTCGCTCTCACACGCGCCAGCCACTCGTCAGAAACCTCGGCCCGCTCGGCGGGGCTGAGCGCCTCGATTCCAGCGAGGACTTTCTCAGGCGTGTCGAGAACCAGCCTGAGCCGCTCCGTCGTCAGCACCACTTCACCCATTGCAAATCTCCGGGGCCGAACGACTCAGCTCAGCAGCCGGGGCCGCTCAGCGACTATGGCTCACGAAAAGCGCTCAAGCGGCCCCGGTCTGCTGCAGCGCCTGGTTCGGCGCTCGACGCACACAGATCAGGATGCCTTGGACCACCAGTCCACCAACTTCGCCGGCCAATACCTCGACGGCAGCACAAGGGCGACTTGGGGCGCAGTCGGGTTTACGATGATCGGGAGGAACGTCTGCCGAAGATAACGTCCAGATGTCGGCAGGTGTTTTCGCACGACGTAGATCGTTGAGATCTGACACCACCGACGCGGGCTGATGGCGCTGGGAACGGGCTTCCCGTAGATCCGCACCCACTCGCTCGTTAGATAATCGGCAATGAAAGCCGCGTCCGGGTCCGCGGGCTTCGTGTGCTTGAGTGAGGCCAGCGCGCCGGCGACCGCGCCGAGTTCGTCCGGGTCAATCGGGTTCGCGTCGTCGAGCGAGTAGACGACTTCGGCGACGCAGTCGATGTTCCCCGGCGAGTGGAGTAGGCTGTTGGCTTGGATGAAGTGGCCCCAGACCACTTTCCCGTTTCTACGAAGCATTCGCAGGTTGAGGAACAGCGTTTCCAACTCGTCGTTGGGGCTTTGATAGAGCCAGTCCGGGCGGACGACCCGCCAGTACGTGAGCCGGTCCCAAAGCGAGAAGTGCCGAGGACTCTCGCCGAAGTTCTCGGCACATTGTGCGATCGCCTCTCGGAACACCCGTCGCCCTCCGTTTTTTCCTGCCGCCGAACAGGTGTATTGAGCAACGTGCAGCCTAACTCGGCCCGGCACTGGAAGCGATTCAAGACTGTCGGGCGTCAGATTGCCTTGAAAGATGCGGCTTGTCAAACAGTTCGATTGGGAAAGGCGGAAATGACGGTCGCGTGATAGGCGGCACGCCCTCGGTCCGTCGCACGGGTGGGGGCCGACGTGATGACCTCACGGGTCCACGAACCAACCGGTTGCGCGGCTCAGTTCGAACTGGGCGATGTTGTAGTCGACGACCGCGTTCAGGTAGGCGCGGTGGGCGTTCGCGAGAGCCTGGATCGATTGCAGCACTTCGATCGGCAGGCCCTGGGCGTTCGCGATCCGCTGTTGATTCAGCTCATACGATCGCTCGGCTGCCGCGATCCCCTTGCGCGACAGTTCCAGACGCTGCCTGCGTTGAACGACCTGCGTGTGCGCTTCCACGACCTCGCGGGCGACGCGGTCCAGCGCGGCGACTTCCCGCAGCTCGGCCTGACGCGCCGCCGAGCCGGTTTCGCCGCGCGCCGCGCGTTCGCCGAATCCCAGATTGCGAACCTCCCAGTACGCCACCGCATCGGCGTCCCAGCGTTGACTGGAGTTGGTGATCGAGTTCCCCAGGCCGCCTCCCATGCCGCCGTAGCTCATGCCGAGCAGCACGCTGGGAATCAGCGGGGCATACTTCTCGCGGTTCAGTCGCTCGATCGCCTCGCACACCAGATGCTTCTGTTCGGAGAGTTCGGGGCGGCGCGACAACCCCAGTGCGACATACGCCGCCGCCGTGTCTTCCACCGCCATGATGTCCAGTGCCGTCACCGACGGTTCGCCGGTGGTGATCACGACCGACGGGTCGGCATGCAGCACCTGGGCCAGTCGCGCCGAGGCTACCAGTACCGCTTCCTGTTGAATCGCCGTTTGATCGCGGCGAATGGCCAGTTCCGCCTCCATCCGCTGGAAGTCCGCCTGCAACCCCTGGCCGGTTTCCGAGTATTGCCGCGTGATGTCCGCCAGCTTCTCGGTGTTCTTCAGCGCCTGCCGGGCGATCGCCATCCCGTGCTCGGCCCGGACG
>JANMLE010000361.1:0-2107 GCA_031372385.1 Planctomycetota bacterium
TGGTCGTGACCGGTCGACAGCCAGTGGGTCGCCGCGGTGTGGTCCGCCGCCGTGTGCGCGAACGAACGAATGATCGAATACTTGTCGGCCAGCTTCGCCAACTTGGGAAACAGCCCACCGATGTGCGTGCCGGGGACGTTGGTCTGCAAGGTGCCGACAGTGCTGCGGTACGGCAGCGGGTTGTCAGGCTTGGGATCGAAGGTCTCGTAGTGAGTCGGCCCGCCCGACAGAAACAGCCAGATCACCGTCTTGTCGGGAGCATTCGCCCCGGATTTCCCCAGCGCAGCTTGGGCTCGCAGCAGATCCGGCAGCGCCAGGCCCGTCATGCCCAAAGCACCAACCTTCAGGAAGTCCCGCCGACTGGAGCCGTTGCCGCACAATGAATTGCGTGAGCCAAGAATGTCGAGCATCGTCGGGGGTTCCTCCAAGTCGCCGGAGACTACCAGTTGGAGATCGGCGATTCCAGATGAAGAGACACTGTGAATTCGTTTAACCCGGAGCCACCGGCGACGGCAGTGCCCCCGTTGAGAAGTGAGCCGTGGCACCGACCGCCTTCGCAGTTGGCTCCGGGTTAAACGATTTCTTGGCGGCGTTCTTCGACCTCAACCTCATCCAACCTCATTCAAGATCCAACCTCATTCGAGGCCCGGCTTCGCGCCGGCGCGGAATTGAACTAGAACGCGGGCGATCCCCAGGCCGTGGAGCGTCGTGCATGTCCGACTCACCGATCCCCTACAGTATTCGCGTCAGTCCGCGTGCGCGGTATTTGCGGTTTCGAGTCACCGTCGACAAGGGGCTCGAAGTGGTCGTGCCGCGCGGTTATGACCAGCGGCGAATCCCGGAAGTGCTCAGCACGAATCAGCACTGGGTGCAGTCGGCCCTGCGGCGGGTTGACGAAGTTCGCCAACGGCAATCGGCCGAGCCGACGGAAACCATTCCAGCAGTGATCACGCTGGCCAGCGTCGGCCGCACCTGGCATGTCGAAACGGTCGCGTCGCGATCTCGGTCGGTGACAATCGAAGAGCCGGCCGCAGACCGGTTGATCGTGCGCGGGCGAATCGATGACGCCGCGTTGTGTGAGGCGGCCCTGCAGCGCTGGGTGATGCGGCAGGCTCACGACGTTCTGATCCCGTGGCTCGGCCGGGTCAGCCGCGAGATCGGCATCCCGTTCACCAAGACGGCCATCCGCAAACAGAAGAGCCGCTGGGGAAGCTGCTCGCGAATTGGCACGATCAGCCTGAACTCCAAGCTGCTCTTCATCGACCCGGACCTGGTCCGCTACATCCTGATCCACGAGTTGTGCCACATCCGCGAGATGAATCACTCAGCCCGGTTCTGGAAGCTGGTCTCGGCGTACTACCAACCGTACAAGCAGGCCCATCCCAAGCTGACCGTGGCCTGGCGAACCATGCCGCGCTGGGTGGGCTAACGTGATTGCAAGTCGGGCGGCCGATGAAAGGTCGCCCGCCTACAAGCACGATGCGCAAGCGAGTGTGCCTGAAAACTCACTCGCTTGCACTACGTGCTTGTCTGACGTTTCCGACAAAAGTCACGGAACTGCATGCGTGTGGATGCGACGTTCGTTCGGACTGGCGTCCCGTTCGCAAATGCGGAACGATGGCGAAACTTGGCTGTGGCTGGTCTCGAAAACAGCCGACATCTCCGACCGTAAGGAACGCCCCGATGTCTCGTCTGATGCTGATTGGAATCTGTCTGGTGTCGTGCCTGTCCTTTGCGCGGGCGGACGACTTTCCCGATCAACTGCCGGACACCGAACCGCTCACGTGGGAGGGCGATTTGGCCGACCGCATGATGGACGGGTTGCACACGTTTGTGGAGCGGAAGATTGCCACGGCGTTCGAAACGCGCGGCCTGTTATGGCATCGCGATGCGTCGTCCCCCGAATCGTACGAACGATCGATCGCTCCCAACCGTAAACGCTTTGCCAAGATCATCGGACTGGTCGATCGGCGAGTCCCGGCCCACTTGGAACGCATCGCCGAAGACGACAAGCCGGCGATGATGGCCGAGCGTCCCAACGGCCGGGTCTTCCGCGTGCGCTGGACCGTGCTGGATGGCGTGACGGCCGAAGGGTTGCTGATCGAAC
>JANMLE010000370.1:0-6100 GCA_031372385.1 Planctomycetota bacterium
TGTGTCCTTGCCATCAACCGGGGTTTCGCCCACAGCGGCTCCAACCCCGGCCACCCCACCACCCCGCTGGCCCCCCCACCGTTATAGACGGGAGGTACCGATGCACAACCGTGACAGAGTTAAACGTCCCCGGGGTTACAACGATCCGGGACATGCTCACGAGTTGACCTGCTCCTGTTTTCGGCGGCTCCAGATGTTCTCCAAGGATCGGACGTGCGAATGGCTGGCAATGGAGGTTCGTGAGGCGTGCCGCGAATTGAAGTATTGGCTTTGGGCCTACGTTTTCATGCCGGACCACGTGCATTTGGTGGTCTGTCCGCAGGACGACGTGTATGACACGTCGCAATTCCTCAAGCGAGTGAAAGAACCCGTCAGCCGACAAGCCGTGCAGTTTTTGAAGCGAGAAGCACCTGACTGGCTGACTCGAATTCAAGTGAAAAGGGGAGAGACTGTCGAACATCACTTCTGGCAACCTGGACGAGGCCACGACCGAAACATCACGAACACTCGCACTTTGCAGAGGATGATCGATTACGTTCACATGATTCCGGTTCGCAAGGGTTTGGTCGATCACGCTCGCGATTGGAAGTGGTCCAGCGCCGGGTGGTACGAAGGGACACCACTGAACGATCTCAAGCCCGATCCGATCCCGTGGGACTGGCTTGAGGACCAAGGGTCGATTTCATGACAGACCACCCACCGCAGACCGGGGTTTCGCCCAAAGCGGCTCCAACCCCGGCCACCCCGTCGCGCTCGACTCGATGCGCAAGCAGGTCGCGCGGTGAACATAAAGAACTCGTTTGCCTGCAATGAGAATTGCCACAGGATTGCGACGCCGCATGCATCATTGCGGCTTGCCGAAGAGTCAATTGCTGTGCGGGAAAAAGAACAAGCCGACGTCCGAATGGACGTCGGCTTGCACATTGAACAGGCTTCAGCACGACCGCTATTTCTTTTCGGCCGCGGTCCCGGCCTTCTTGGCGGCGGCGGACCAGTCGCCCGCGACCACGGTCAGGATCTTGGCGGGATCGATGTGCTTTCGCAGCACCTCGCGGATCTTTTCCGGGGTCAGGTCGAGGATGGCTTGCTCCTGTGTTGAGTAGAACTCCATCGTGCGGTTGGCCACGAGTGTCGATTCGAGGATTGACGAGAGATGCCCATCCTCCGATCTCGCGACTTCCTGCCGCTGCAGGTAGCCTTTGCGCGCCTCATCGAGTTCCTTCTGCGTCACACCCGATGCCAGGATCTTTTCGAGCTCCTCGCGGATTCCCGTCGTCAGCTTGTCCAGGTTGCTTGGGTTGTAGATGGCATACAGCGTGAGGGTGGTCCGCTTGTCGAGTGAACTGGCGCTGAGTGTTGAGCCCACGCCGTACGACAGGCCCTCCTTCTGGCGGATGCGATCACCCAGTCGCGACGACAGGGCGCCGGCACCGAGGATGTAGTTGCCGATGACGAGCGCCGGGTAGTCGGGATCATCGTCGCGCAGCGGCATGATGCCGCCGGCGAAGTAGAACGCGTTGGCTTTGTCGGGCGTCTCGATCTTGACGGTCTCGGCCTTGATCTCGACATCACCCCGGCGGCCGATCCGTTCGTAAGGCTGCTTGGATTTCCAGCCCTTCAGCATTCCCGACAAGGCAGCGACGGTCGAGTCCTCGTCGAAGTCGCCGACGACCACGATCTGGCCGGACTGTGCGCCGAGGAAGTCGGTGTACAACTGTTTGATCGCGGTCACATTCAGCGAATCGGTCAGCTTGAGTTCTTCTTCGATCGTCGGGTAGTACCGGACATCACCGACGGGATAGGGACTGAGCGACCGGCGGACGGCGCGGACGGCCAGTTGCTGCGGCTCGGTCAGCGCCTGCTCCAGATCGGCCCGCTGACCCTGCTTGAGAATGTCGAGTTCCGAAGCGGGAAACGCGGGTTCGCGCAGGATCTGACGCAGCAGTTCCAGCACCGTCGGCAGCTTGTCCCGTTTGGTCTGGAGCACGAACGATGCTTCACCGGCACCACCGGACGCACCCAGCGAGGCGTTGTTCTGGTCGAGCAGATCCTGGATCTGTTGCCGGGTCAGTTGCTTCGTTCCCTTGGTCATCATCGACGGCAGGAATTCGGTCGGCGGCCCCAGGCCGAACAGCGACTTTTCGTTGCCGTATCGGAGTGTCAGTTTCAGCACGACGGTGTTGCCCCGCGTCTTCTTCGTCAGCAAGGCGGCGTCCAGTCCTTCAATCTTGATCCGCCTGGTCCGGGCCTCGATCTTGTCCGGCGCGACATCGAAGGCTTCGCCGACACTGATGTCTTCGCGGCCCTTGTATTCGCCGATCATCTCGGCCAGATCGGGCTTGCCGGGAATGGACGTTCGCTGGGCTTCCTTCGTCGGGACATAGATTCCGATGGTGCGGTTGCTCGGTTGCAGATACGCCGCGGCGACCCGGTTGACGTCTTTCGCCGTGACCTGTTCCAGGCGGTCGCGATAGACGAAGTACAGCCGCCAGTCACCCTGTGCCGCCCACTCGCTGAGTTGAATCGCGATGCGGGCGCTGTTGGAGGCCTCCTGTTCGCGATCCTTGAGCAGCCGTTGCCGGGCCCGCTCGACCTCCTCGTCCTTCACCCCCTGATCGACGAGGGCTTCGATCGTGTCGAGCATCGTGTCGAGCACGGATTCGGGGGTATTTCCCGTAGCCACTTCCGCCATGAACCGCAGGATGCCCGGATCGTGCAGCGCGAAGGCCGCGCCCGAGATACTGGCCGCCTTCTTCTTCTCGACGAGCGACTTGTAGAGCCGCCCCGAGGGGACCATCGTCAGGATCGATTCGAGCACGTCGATGGGGGCGAAGTCGGGATGCCCGCCGGATGGGATGTGGTACAGCGCTCCGACGTAGCCGACGTCACCGACGCGGCGCAGTGTGACCGATCGTTCGCCGTCCTGCGGCGGTTCTTCGGTGTAGGTCTGTTCCAGCTTGCGGGTCGGCCGGGAGATCTTTCCAAAGTGCTTGCCGATGAATTCCAACGTCTTCTCTTTGTCGAACTTCCCGGCGACGATCACCATCGCGTTGTCCGGCTGGTAGTACTTCGCATAGAACTCGCGCAGCTTCTCCACCGGCACGCGTTCGATGTCCGCCCGGTTGCCGATCGTCGACTTGCCGTAGTTGTGCCAGTTGAACGCCGCGCTGGTCATGCGCTGGCCGAGGATGGCATTCGGCGAGTTCTCACCCCGCTCGAATTCATTCCGCACGACCGTCATCTCCGACGCCAGATCCTCGCTCTTGATGAAGCTGTTCATCATGCGGTCGGCTTCCAGCCGGATCGCGAATTCGAGGTTGTCGTCGTTGGACGGGAGCGTTTCGAAGTAATTCGTGCGGTCCAGCCACGTGGTCCCGTTGAATTGTGCCCCGCGCGCCTGAAGCGCCTTCGGTACCGACGGATGATCGGGCGTTCCCTTGAACAGCATGTGTTCGAGCAGGTGCGCCATGCCGGCCTCGCCGTACCCCTCGTGGCGTGAGCCCACGAAGATCGTCAGATTCACGGTCACTGTCGGCTTGGAGGGGTCCGGGAAAAGCAACACCTTCAGGCCGTTTTCCAGTCGGTATTCGCTAATGCCTTCAATCGTCGTGATGCTCATGGGTTTGGACGCGTCAGCTCCGTGAAGTGGGGACCAGGCCACCGCGGTCGAGACCAGCGCGGCCGACAGTGACAGAAGTATACGGTTCGGCATCAAGTGCGACTCCTTCCGTGAATCGAGCGGTACTGCCAGAGAATGCGATCGGATCGTAGCAGCCGTGCCGCGCGAAGAAAACCCGCCGCGAGAGTGCGCTTACCCAAACGCTGACCCCATTCGTACCCCAGCCCGGAGGGCGACAGATGGTAGCCCACGGCGCGAGCCGTGGGTTGAGTGGCGCACGTGCCGCATTAGCCCGGAGGGCGATACTTCGATGAGCCTTCGACTTTCTTCGATGTGTCGCCCTCCGGGCTGGTGGAGCCCGCCGCCGATCCCCACGGCTCGCGCCGTGGGCTACGATCTGCCGCCCTCCGGGCTAAGAAAACTGAACTGACGCACAAATCCCCTGTCAGGTCAGCGCTATAGATTTACTTCGCGAGTTCCGGCAGATCGCCGGCCACCGCGTTGACCAGCCGCGAGGGATCGATGTGCTTTTGCATGGCGGCCTGCACCTGCTCGCGCGTCAGCGTCTTCACCGCGTCCTCGATCGACGCCTGAAACTTCAACGTCCGGCCGGTGAACAGCGTGTCCGCCAGCACTTGGACGAGCTTCGTGTCTTCGCCGCGGCTGGCCTGCGCCGATTGCAAGTAGCCCTGCTTGGATTCGGACAGTTCCGCCTCGGTGATCCCCTCCTTCAATAGGCGGTCGATTTCTTCACGTGCCAGCGTGACCACCTTGCCGGCGTTCTCGGGATTGCTGATCGCATAGACCGAGAACGTGGCTCGCTGGTCGAGCGACATCGCGCGGAACACTGAGCCGACGCCGTACGACAGTCCCTCCTTTTCGCGGATACGTCCCATCAGCCGGGACGCGAAGCCGCTGCCTCCCAGGATGTCGTTGCCGACGATCAGCGCCGGATACTCCGGGGCGTCATCCCGCAGAGGCAGCACCAGTCCGGCGAAGTACATCGCGTTGGCCTTGTCCGGCGTGCGGATCTTGATCATCTCGGGCGCGGGCAACTTGTCCGCGGTGCGACTGATCCGTTCGTACGACTGCTTCGATTTCCAGCCACCCAGCAGCGCGGTGAGTGCCGGCGACACCTTGGCTTCATCGAAGTCGCCCACGATGGCCAGCTCGCCCGCTGACGCGCCGAGGAACTCGTCGTAGACCCGCTTGATCGTGGCCAGTTCCAACTCGTCGACGAGTTTCAGTTCATCCGTCAGGCTGGGCGCATGGCGGACGTCGCCGGGGGGATAGGGACTCAGCTTCTGCTGCACGGCTCGTGGAGCCAATGCCTGCGGTTCGGCCGACTGTTCGTCGAGTGTTCCATGTCGGTGCTGCTTCATGATCGCGAATTCGGCTTCGGGCAAAGTCGGTTCGCGCAGGATCTGGCGCAACACTTCCAGAGCATCCGTCAGATGTTCGCGTTTGGTCTGCATGAAAAACTCGGCCTCGCCCGGTTTTCCATCTTCCACCAAAGTTGTCTGCAATTCGTCGAGCCGATCCTGCAGTTGCTCCGCGCTCATTTGTTTCGTTCCGCGAGCCATCAGTTCAGGCAGGAACCCGCACGCGGTGCTCAAACCGAACAGCGACTTGGCGGAGCCGTACCGCAGTCGCAGACGCAGCACGACCGAGCCGCCGCGATTCTTCTTGGAGAGCAGGGCGACCTTCACCCCCTCCTGTGTCGAACGTGTCACGCGCGCTTCGATGGCGGCGGGCGACGGATCGAAGACTTCACCGATCGAGAACTCAGGCTGGCCGCGATAGTCCTTCACGAGTTCCGCGACATCCGGTGTTGCGGCGACCGGTGTGCGCTGCGGTTCGCCGGTCGGAACGTAGACTCCGACCGTCCGGTTGCTGGTTTGCAGGTATTTCTTGGCGACGCGATTCACATCGGCGATCGTGACGGCGCTCAACCGATCACGAAACAGGAACGCCAACCGCCAGTCGCCGGCCCCCATCCACTCCGTCAGTTCCACGAGGAACTTCGGCGTGTCGGTGGAGTGTTGATCCCACAGCTTGAGCAGCGTGCGCTTGGCGCGGGTGACCTCGGTTTCGGTCACGCCCTTCTCGACCACGGCCTCGATCGTGTCGATCATCGCATCGACGACGGCATGCGGTTCATTCCCGGCGGCGACTTCGGCCGTGAACATCATCCCGCTCGGATCATGCCAGGCGTACGCCACACCCTCGATCTTCGCAGCGCGTCGGCGTTCCACCAGCGCCTTATGCAGGCGCCCGGTCTTGTCCGCCGATAGGATCGCCTCCAGCACCGAGACTGCAGCAAAGTCGGGATCGGAGGCCGCGGGGATGTGATACAGCACGCCGGCGGCGGCCACCTTGCCGACGCGACGCAGCGTCACTTGACGCTCGCCGTCCTGCGCGGGCTCTTCGGTGTACGTCGAACGGATCGGCTCCTTCGGCTGCGGAATCGGTCCGAAGTAT
>JANMLE010000387.1:0-1625 GCA_031372385.1 Planctomycetota bacterium
AAGGCGGGAATGATTCAATTCCGTTCCGGCACCGTGCGACCCGTGCTCGCCGATTTCGACGGCGATGGATTGCCGGAACTGTTCGTTCCGCAGGAGGGAACCAGCCGCATGTTTTCCAACCGGGGCGGGGCGCTGGCCGACTCGACTCCACAATCGGGCGCCTTGGCGCAGCCGATGGGGAATGCCGTCGGTGCGGTGGCTGTCGACATCGACGGCGACGGAAAACTGGATCTCGTCGTCGGCTGTCTGAAGGGAACCAACCGCTGCTTCCGCAACATGGGACAGGGACAGTTTGAGGATGTCACGGAGAAGCTGGGCCTGTCTCTGAAGGTCTTCAACACGCGCGGTCTGGCCGCGGCCGACATCAACAAGGACGGTGCCGCCGACTTGCTGCTGAACAACGAGGGCCAGGAATCAACGGTGTTGCTCGGCCGGCCAAAAGCGACCGCGGTGACAGCGCGGTGATGTCAGTGAAGCGTCAACGAAGATTTGAGAATGCAATCGGCAGGGGAGTGTTGACTGTGGGGCATCGTTCGGAATTGAAAGTGTCGACGTCCACCGGCTTCAGGTCGTCGGCCGTTCGATCCACAGTGCTGCTGGTGGCGGCGTTCCTTGTCGTGAACCATTGGTCGCCGTCATCGACGGATGCCGCGGACTGGCCGACGAATCGTGGCAACGTGAGTCGGACGGGTTCGGCCGACAACTCAGCCGGCCCGAAATCGGGGCGAGTGTTGTGGGTCCACAAGTCGACGGACCATTACATCGCGGCGCCGGTTCCGGCCGGTGACGCGCTGTTGGTGTCGGCGCTGGCGGCGTTCAACACGTCCTCGTTTCAATCGCTGGCGGTCGATCCCGCCGCGGCGAAGCGGGCGCGGTGGGCGAAGTCGGTTCCGTATCTCAAGCTCCCCACGGTGTGCGCCCCGGCTGTCGCGGGCAACTTGGTGGTGTTCGGCGATGGCATGCATCAGACCGACGGCGCGATCCTGCACGGCGTGCGGCTCGATACCGGATTGCCGCTGTGGCAATATCCGATACCGGGCCTGCTCGTCCATCTCGAAGGAGCGCCGACGATCGCGCATGGCCGGGTGATCATCGGCGGCGGGAATGCCGGTGTCTTGTGTGTCGATCCGTCGCGCCTCGAACTGGAGGGAAAGGACGTCGATGCCGCCGCGGCCCAAGCCACATTGGAGGCCCGCTGGAAGGAACTGCTGGCGAAGTACGAGCAGGAAAAGAAAACCGATCCCGACTTCGCGATTCCGCCGAGTGAAGATTCGCTCCCCAAGCCCAGGCCCAAGCTGGCCTGGCAGTCGGGTGTTGGCAAATGGCATGTCGATGCGGCCGTGGCCGTGGCAGGTGACCGGGTGCTGGTCGGGTCCGCGTTCCTCGACGCGGAGAAGACCGGCGACCGATCCCTGCTGGGCCTGAAATTGGCGGATGGCGGCCAGATCTGGAAGACGCCCCTCAAGCACAATCCCTGGGGCGGTCCCACGGTTGCCGGTGACACGGTGCTCGTCGGCTGCAGCAGCATCCGCCTGGATCCCAAGGATGTTTCCCAGGCTCAGGGTGAAGTCGTGGCGGTGGCGCTGGCAGACGGTGCCGTGAAGTGGCGGAAGGAACTTCCCGCC
>JANMLE010000405.1:0-1697 GCA_031372385.1 Planctomycetota bacterium
GCCCCCGTGAGCAGTTCGCAGGCGCTGCCGGCCAACAGAATCGTGTCGTGATGAATCATCGCGGGGCCGTCGAGCGTCCGGTCATTCCACAACACGCCGCCTGATTCTCCGCGATAGGCCCGCATCCCCTTGGGTTCGTCGCTGAGCGTGTCGCGCGCGGTGCGGCCCGATTCGACCAGCACGTCGCGCTCGACCGAATAGCTGAGCCAGGTGCCGAAGACGTCGGTCTCCGTGCTCCAGACTTCGTCACCACTCGCCATGTTAAAGACGACTAGTCGCGGCGCGAACTTCGGCGTTTCACCGCGGCGCTTGAGTCGCGACATTTGAGCCCCCGAGAGCCGGTCGATGCAGTACATGCGACCGCCGCCGATGCAGATCGCATTGTGACGAAAGCCGCTGCGGGCGGTGGCCGTCCAAATGACTTTGCCGCTGTGACGATTGAAGATCACGAGACGGTTGCTCGACGAGTAATTGTCGTTCTCGGACTTCACCGCCTTGTCGGCGGGATCGACTGGCTTGGCGGGCTCGACGACCTTGCCAGCCTCGACCGGCTTCGCGGAATCAACCGGCTTGACGGGTTCAATCGGCTTAACGGGCGGCACGGTTTTCGATTTGAAGCCGTCATCGTCCGACGCGACGGGGGGACGCTTGCTGGATGCGCGGAGAAAACTCGCGTCGAAGACCGGATCGCCGCCTCCCACGAGATAGTCATCCACGACGTTCAAGTAACCCCACAGTGGAGCGGCACTCGCGCCCTGTATCAGTGGCAAACGGTACGAGGCCGACTGATTGCCGGTTGCGGGATCGAGCTTCAGGCACTCGCTTCCCAGCGCGACGTAGATGCCGTCCGGCGTGGCGACGTAATTGGTGCCGCTGGCATTCGCGCCCGGCTGATGCGCGGTGTTGTCGTAGAGGTTGCCGAGACCCGGCAGCTTCGTTTCCCACAGGATGCGTCCCGTGTAGATGTCCGTCGCGCGCAGCAGATCGACCCCTTCGATGAACAGCCGCCCATCAACGACCTGCGGCTGCGGACCGTGTCCGTGCCGGGGCAGGATCGCCTCGTTGGAAGAACCGCCGAACCAGAGCAGGCCCAGCGGCGCCCTGACCAGCTTGTCCTGTGAGACGCGCGTGTTGGCGGCATCGGCGTGCTCGTGCGTCCAGTTGGCACTGTCGGGAAGTGGGCCTTCGCGCACCAGCAACGAGAACTCGCCGACAGTCTTCCACGCCGCACCCGCCAGTCGCCCAGTTAGTCTCGCCGCCAGCGACTTGGCGGCATCGGCTTCCATCTGGAATACCGCCACACCACCAAACGGACGCAGGCTGGCGAACAACTTCGCAACGAGTGCGGTGCGCGCGTCTTCTATTGCCGGCAGCGTCGGGGCGACAATCAGGCTCGCGAAATACGGAGGCAGCGACACGGCGAGCGGATCAGCCTCCAGCACCGCGATACGATCGCATCCCACACCGGCCGCGCGCAGTTTGTTGCGCAATGCCCGGACGATCATGGCGTCCTGCTCGACGACCACCATGCTCAACGAACTCTGTCGCGCGAGTTTCACGATCGAATCGCCGTGACCCGCTCCCAGAATGACGGCATAGCCGGCGTGAACGCCGCCCGCCTTGAGCATCGCCTGCGCCTCGTCCGACGCACCGCGATTCCCATCGGCGACGGCCGCCACTGTGCCTGTGTTCAATTG
>JANMLE010000029.1:0-5443 GCA_031372385.1 Planctomycetota bacterium
AGCGTTCCCAAGCCGGAGCTTGGGAACGAGAAGTCGAAGCCGGAGCTTGGGAACGAGAAGTCGACCAACGAGAAGTCGACAGGCAAGGTCGGCGCTCACCAGTTGTCGTCGTATTGCTTTGGCGCGGTCCCGTGCGTTTCGGTGACCTTCGGGCGTTTGAGCCGGGCGTTGGGCGGATCGATTTGTTCCAGCACCAACTTGAACTTCCAGTTGTCGCCGAAGTCGTAAAGAAAGTGCATGGTCTCCTTCTCGGCCAGTGGCAAATGTCCGAGGGCGATGTTGTCGGCGTATTCCGCGCCGTCGATCGCTTCATGACCGGGATGCGCGATCTTCAGCACGGTCCCGTCGACGTTGCGAAGCGAGAACTCGTACAGGTGTTCGTTGTCGAACTTGAACTCGACGAGTATGTCCTCGGCCACGTAGTCCAGGGCCGTATCGGCGGGGAATGCGATGCGCCGCCAGACGCTCCCCAGCGAAACCTTGAACTGGTAAACGCCGTCTCGAAACTCGAGTTCCGGCGGATGCAGCCCCTTTTGCCACGCCGGGAAGTACGGGGCAAGGCGTCTCCGATACTTGGACGGCACGTCGCGGGTCTGACCGGCGGAGGACGAATCCTCGGGATCGTCTTCGTCGCTCTCCAAGGCATCGTCTCGGAAGCTGAACGAGATCAAGTCTGTCATGAGGGGTTCTCCACGGCGGACCTCCGGTTCGTTGTCCGATTCCTCTTCGGCCGCATCCGTTGCGAAGGCCCGCAGGAGTGCGTCACCAAACGGTGTCCGTTGAACCTGTCGGGGAACCCAGCCGTCGCGCTCCCGCTGTTCGCCCCGCGACACTACAATCAAACCGAACAACTCAGGCAGCGCGGTCTAGAAATGCGATTTGGCCCCGAAAACTTGATAGATCCCCAGTTCATCAAACGACCCGATCGACTGGCCTTGGAGGGGACACGCTAGCGTCACGGCGAAGGTTTCCAAAAACAGTCCGGCACCGCGCGAATGTTCGCCCCAGACTTCGGGATTGGCCTGGTCGCAGAGGGCTTCCAACAGCGTGAAGTACTTCTCGGTCGGGTTGAGCTGTCGCCATTGGGTCACCATGTCGGGATCGAGCACCAGCCGGCCCGTCGCTTTGCCCATCCCTTCCGCTTTGGCCAGGCGCAGCGCCCGGAGCAGCAAATACAACCCGTGAATCTGCGGGAAGGCGCTCTGCTGCGGTCGCTCGAGCCGTGGCCTCAGCGGCGCGGCCATGCGCTCATCAAGTTCTTTCAGGCCCGCCAACGGCAGCAGATGGTACTTTCCGGTCGACCGGACGCCGTCCGGACCGATGAAGTCGAGCAGCGTCTCGAAGTCTCGCACCACGGTCCCCGGACCGTTCTCTGAAAACTCCTGCCGACGCAAGACCACTTCCCAGTTCGACGCGGCCCATGTCGAGTTTCTTCCGCAGCCTGCGCCTGATGCTCAACCCGTCCCAAATCCTTCGACATCACTACGGCCTCCTTGTCAGAGTCAGTTGTTGCACGTCCGCCAGCGCCGGCAACGGGCGCGAGGCGGGTTTCAAGGTGAGGCGGACTTCGCCCGCCGGCAATTCCAGTTCGCCAAGCGCCGCGGCTTGATAGTCATCCCAACCGGCCGTCTTGTCGACGCGGTGCGTCAGCGACTTGCCGGCCGCTTCCACGATCAGGCGGCCACCGGCCGCGGATGGTTCGCAGGCGTACGTCCAACCGATCTCATACTTGCCCGGCTTGGTGATGTTGATCGTCCAGACGACGACGTCGTCGGCACTGCTCCACCAGCCGAGGTTCTTGTGCTTCTCTTCAATGACGATGCTCGGCCCGTAGATCTCGGCCTCGAACGGTGTCAGCGTGAACTTGCCGTCGGCCCCCGCCGCCACGACGCGCGGTTCGTTGCCGGGGAACTTCTTCATCGCGGGGAGCGGAACGTTGCGCCGGATGTAGGCGACCAATGACGCGGCGTCGGCGGGTTTCAGATCCTTCTCCAGACCCTCGGGCATCAGCGACTTGGAGCTGCTTTGCAGTTCATCGATCTCGTTGCGCAGCAGGGTGACTTCTTTCCCCTCGGCGGCCCGCAGCGTGATGCTGCCCGCCGTTTCCGCGGCCATCAGGCCGGAGTGCGTGACCCCCGACTTGGTGATCGCCGTGAAGGTCAGGAACTTGGTCTCCACCGCGCGGTTCGGATCGAGCACCGCGGTGATCATCGCGTCGGCAGACTTGTCGGTCAGCGACATCAGGTCGGGCCCGACGGCGTGTCCGACGTTACCCAGCTTGTGGCACTGCGCGCACATCTTCACGAACAGTTGGCTCCCGAGTTGGGCGTCGCCGCCCTCCCGCACCGCCGGCAGATACCCGGCCACCACCTTCGCGCGGTCCGAGTTGAGATCAACCGCGAGGATCTTCGCCGCCCGTTCGGCAACGGCCTTCGTCTTGTGATCGAGCAGCCGCTGACGGATGGAGGCATCCAGGTCCGCCGACGCGAGTTGCTTCGATTCGAGAGCGGCCAGCAATTCATCCCGCCACGTTTCACGACTGAGCAACGACTCATTGACTTGCGAGCGGAGGCTCGGCGCGAACGAGCGGTAGCCCGCCAGCAAACTCTTCGCGATCTCGGGCAACTTCGACCGCGCGAGCGACGCCAGCGCGGCCGACTGCAACTCGGGAGGCTGTTGCGGCGCTAGCAACTCGATGAGCAACGCCAAATCCTGCGGAGTGTCATTTGACGGCCCGAGGATTCTGACCGCCGCCACGCGATCCGCGAGGGGAGCCTCCGCCGACTGAGCCATCTTCCGCGCAGCGGCAATCAGAACTTCGAACCGCTCCGGCAGCCGCTTCGCGTCGGCATTGATGCGCGGGTGGAATGCGGAGCCGCGTCGCTCGACCGCAATCGCGTACTGCTCGATCGCGGAGAACTGCCAGCGGGCAAACGTGCCATCGGGCGCAGGCTCGGTGGCTCGCGTGAGGATCGACACGACCGCCGCATCGTTCTTGAAGGCCGCCGCCTGCGCGAGCAGTTGTTGCAACAAGCCCGTCTGGTCCGACGCGGCCATCATCGCCTCGGCCAGCACGGCGGCGAGATTATCGGCGTGGAGCGAACTGAGCACTGCCGCCATCAAGATCGGATTCCCGTTCGCCCTGACCGCCAGCTTCCCGAGCAGTTCATCGGCCCGCGGATGCTTGATCTCACCCAGCGTGTACGCCAGTTGCAGCCGCACCTGCAGGTCGGCGTCATCCACCAACTTCGCCAGCGGCTCCATCAGATTGGTCTTGGGAAGATCGGCTGATTCACACAACCGCACCGCATGCCGACGGACTCCGGGATGAGGATCGTTCAGTGCGGCAACAACAACCGAAACCGTGAGGCCGTCATTCAAACCGGACAAGGCACAAAGGGCATGCAGACGGCCGACGGCTGACGGCTTCCCGTGTTCGGATTTTCCTGTCCCCTCTCCCCCCGCCTTGGGGGGGAGAGGGTTAGGGTGAGGGGGGCTGAGAGCAGAGTCGGGCTTGCCATGTTGATCGACCGTCTTCGAAGAGGCCGGGCCGGGATCGGGAGTCTGTTCCCCGCTCGGCCCCCTCACCCTAGCCCTCTCCCCCGAAGACGGGGGCGAGGGGACCACGGTCGCTGCGCGACGCGAGGACGATGACACAGCAGCATCACTCGCCAGAACCATCAATCGCAGCAACGGCACCGCCGCCGGATCGGCCTTGTCGATTAGCAACTGCTGGACGAGATCGCGTTGCCAGCCGTTCGGGCTGTCGAGCGCCGCGACCAATTCCGCCGTGGTCAGCTTGTCGAGACGCGGGATCGCCCGCAGCTTGGCTCCCACCGGAGCGACGCGCCAGAGGCGGCCCTTGTCGTGGCCGGCGCGCAGGTCGAGCTTCTTCTGCCACTCGATCGGTATCCACTGCGGATGCTCGATGACCAGGCGGTACATGTCGGCCACGTACAGCGCGCCATCGGGCCCGGTCTTCAACTGAGTCGGCCGGAACCAGTTGTCGGTCGATGACAGGAACTCGGACTGCTCTTCGCTGGCGTGCCGCCGGCTGGTGAAGCTCAACCCGTCGGGCGTCATGACTTCGCGGTGGACGAGATTGTGGACCGGTTCGCTGATGAATGCCCAGTCGAGAGTCGAGTGTCGAGAGTCATGAGCCAAGCCAGTAGCAGTCCCCTCCTTCTCTGGCTCTCGTCTCTCGTCTCTCCGCTCTCGACTGCCACCGAACAGCACCTCATCCCGATACACCATCGACGAACAGGCCGACGTGAAGCGGTTCGCCGTGTGAAAGTCATTGAACCGGGTCAGCGTTTGGCTCGTCGGAAAGACCGGCGCGGCGCCCGGTGCGACCGAGACTTCCTTCAGCAGGTTCGGTGCGATGAGGTGCGGGTTGCGGCGCAGGTAGTGATCGTCGAGCAGATAGTGCCACATCGGCCGGCTGTTGTTGTTGCCGAACCAGTTGCCCCAGTCGTCCCGATTGCGGCCAAACTGAGTCTGCCCGGCAACCGCTTCGATCTCGCCCGTGTCGGGCCGGATGCGGATGTCGCGGCCGCGAATGTCGATTTTGGGTCGAGTGTCGAGAGTCGAGGGACGAGAGCCAGAAACTTTCATGGCATCGTTGAGTGACTGCACACATGTCACCGTCCCGCCGCTGTCGCCGTTGGCCAGATAGAGCCAGTTGTCCAAGCCGCGCGAGAACCCGTTCGCCCGATGCTGCTGGTTCCCTTCCGCGAATCCGGTGAACAGCACCTTCGTCACATCGGCCTTGCCGTCGCCATCGGTGTCCTCGGCATAGAAGATGTCCGGCGCGGCCGACACGAGGACTCCCTTCTTCCACGAGATCACGCCATTCGGAAACGGCACGCCGTCCATGAACAACGTCGTCTTGTCGTACCGGCCATCGCCATCGGTGTCTTCGAGGAAACGAATGCGCCCCGCGCGCTTGGGCTTCGCTGCTCCTGTCCCCTCTCCCCCCGCCTTGGGGGGGAGAGGGTTAGGGTGAGGGGGGCTGATCGCAGAGTCAGACTTGCCATTCTTATCGAGCGTCTTCGAAGAGGCCGAACCGGAATTGGGAGTCTGTTCACCGTTCGGCCCCCTCACCCTAGCCCTCTCCCCCGAAGACGGGGGCGAGGGGACCGACGTCGCTGCGCGACGCGCATTTTCAACGACAGCGGGGTCGGGTTCATCGTCGGGGATGCCGCGCGGGTAGTCGGCCATCTCGGCGATCCACAATTTGCCGTCCGGTCCCCAATCGAAGGCGACCGGGTCCATCGTCAGCGGCTCATGCGCGACGAGGTCGACTCGATAACCGGGGGCGACGCGCATCGACTGCTTCGCCGCCGCGGGCGACTTCGCGTCCGGCAGCCGATCCCCGAGCAACTTGTCGAACGCCACCCGCAGGATGAAATCGGGCAGGCCATCCGTGTCCTCGTTGATCCAG
>JANMLE010000270.1:0-4382 GCA_031372385.1 Planctomycetota bacterium
CTTCCTGGGCCTGGCCGGGATCGTGGCGGTGATCTTCTGCTCGGGACAGGGCTACGGAAACGGCGGCCAGCCCTGGCCGTTCGGAGTGCAGGAGGGTCTGATGCTGGCGGTCGCCGCCGCCAGTTACGCGATGACCGCGAAGAATATCCGCGAGAAGAACCGCTTCGGGTTCGGACCGATCATCGAAGTGGCGGTCCTCTTCGCGGGGATCTTCGCCACGATGATTCCCGCACTGGCCATCCTGAATGTTCAGGGAGGGAATCTGGGAATCAACACCCCGGCCAAGTTCTTCTGGGCGTCGGGGATGCTGTCGAGCTTTCTCGACAACGCGCCGACCTATCTGACCTTCGCGGTGACGGCCTGCGGCATGCAGGGGATCAACGCGGAGCACGGGCGGTATCTGGCCGAGTTTCTGAATCTCCCCGCGGCCTCGGGTGCCGCTCAAACCCTGGCCGCGATCTCCTGCGGCTCCGTGTTCATGGGAGCCAACACCTACATCGGGAACGGCCCCAACTTCATGGTCAAGGCGATCGCCGAGGAGAACAACGTCCGCATGCCGGGGTTCTTCGGATACATGGTCTATTCCGGCACCATCCTGATCCCGATCTTCGTCATCGTGACGTTCGTTTTCTTCCGCTAACGACCGGCGATTCAATCACTGCCGTAGCACGGACGCCTCGTCCGTGCGGCCCAATTTCACAGATGGTCATGTTGTGTCGCACGGACGAGGCGTCCATGCTACGGTTGGTTCGCGCCAAATCCCGTCAGATATTCATGCTCCACCCTTAACACGAGACATCCCATGAGCGAACCCGAAAAAACTTCCAAGAAGTCGGCCAAGAAATCCAAGCCGGGCAATCCCGCGCGAGACTGGATCATCCGTGGAGTTGTCTTCGGAGTGTTGGGGATCTTGCTGATCGTGGCACTGCTGGATTTCGGGGCGAAACAGTCCGCCGCAAAAACGGCGGAAGCCTGGCGCGCGGCCTTGCGGGCGAAGGGGGAAGACGGTGATCTCACCCAAACCGAGCTTCGCAAAATCCGTGTCAGCGGCAGTCCGAGCATCAGCAACTTCAAGTCACCGACGAGGTCCACTCAAGCAAACGAAGTCGACACGTACGTTTGGAGAGGGACGTTCCGATCGTACACCGTGAAAGTCTCGTTCGGCCTCGGCACCGATCCCACCGTGGAAGAAATCGCCGGCCCCGGCGATCCGCAATAGACCGGCGCAACGGATGCGACGGGGAACTACTGTAGTCCCGCCGCTCCGCCGGCGGGACGTGCGGGTAATGAGCGTCCCCACACGAGTGTTTCTCATCCCTGCGACGGTCCCGTCGGCGGAGCGACGGGACTACAGTACTCGTGTCGCGACCGACCAGCGTGAACCGGCAACACTTCTCTGCCGACAGCGATCACTTGGATGTTCCCGCAGTCGGCCAGACCGGCTTGCCGGGCGTGGTCGTCCGCAGGCTCCACAACGTTCCCCCCGCGGTCACGAACAGCGTCTTCAAGTCGTCGCCGCCGAAGGCGCAGTTGGTCGTCTCATCGCGCGGGATCGCGACAAACTCCAGCAGTTGTCCCTCGGGCGAGAACACATAGATTCCCGCCGTCGGAGGATCGGCCGTTTCATGGGGTGGGTTCGGCTTGTTCAGGCCGCCCGCCACGTACAGCCGCCCGGCGGCGTCGAGTTTCATCCCGTCGGGGCCGCGGGTCGTCTTCCAGTCGTGAATCAGTTTCCGGCTGGCAAGATCCACGGTCCCGTCCGCCTTCAAATCAAACCGCCACAGCTTGCGGGCGCCTCCAACCGTGTCGTTATTGTTGTCCACCACAAACAGGTGCTTGTCGTCATGAGTCACCACCAGTCCGTTCGGACGGTCGACCTCATGCGTGATGATCCGAGTCACGGTCCCGTCCGGATCAATCCGGTAGACCCCCTCGACCTTGCGGCCCTGCGCATCGAGGATCTCCATGTCGGTCCGATCGCCATAGCGCGGGTCGGAGAAATAGATGCGGTTGCGCGAGTCCATCGTCAGATCGTTGGGCTGGTTGAACCGCTTCCCCTCGTAGCCAGCCGCCAACACCGTGACCGTCCCATCCGGCTCAATGCGAGTGACGCGCCGCCGCCCGGCCTCACACACGACCAGCCGCCCCTGCCGGTCAAACATCAACCCGTTCGACCCGGCATCTTTCCGATGGACGGATGTCTTCCCCTGCCTGTCGCGCCGGAAGACGTGCCCGTCCCCACTGGTCAGCAACCCCAACTCCGAATGCCACGCCGGCCCTTCCCCCGCCCCATGCTCCTGCAACATCTCCGGCTTCGTCCCCGGCACAAAGATCGGCTCAGCCGCGCGCGCCATCGTCATCAACGCGCCTTGCGCCGCCAGCAGGAGCACCCAAAGCGACGCTGTTCGGCAATTCAGAACGACAATCAGTGCGGTGCGATGGCGTCTGGACATGACCACTCCGGGAAGAGATGACTTGAGAAATGACGGGTTGAATCCCTCAAAGCAGCGACCCCGCATTCAACTCCTACAGCACTGAGACAAACGGATTCATCACGGTCACGGAGTCGTAGGTCATGCCGTCCGACAGGTCTTCGGAATAGAGCGTGCCCGCACCGGCGTCGATACAAGCGGCGAGGAGCAGGCTGTCCCAATGCGACAGGCTGTGGCGCGAACTCAATCCCAAGGCGCGGTCGATGACCTGTGCGGTCGGCGGAATGATCGGCAGCATGGACTCGACCTGCCTCCAATATCGCGTCAATTGCTCGGGGCTGATTTTGCCGCGTGATTCCCAACGACGCAGGCAGGCCAGGAATTCCACGGCGGCCTGCCAAAGCAGAACCGTGTCAGACCCGTCCATCGCCAGGCTATCCATCAGTTCGCGAGCCTGCGACTGTTTGACCGGTTCATCGGCATCGACGAGGTACACGAGCACATTGGTGTCAACGGCGTTCATTCAGTTCCTCGCGGGTGAATCGCAGGCCGCCGGAATGAATCGGCTGTTCCTCACACAGTTGCCGGAGGGCGGCCAAGCCCTGGCGGAGCTTGTCACGCGACTGAATCTTGGACTCGACCGTCACACGCACCTGCTCCCGCTCCGCGAACGGCAGCGGCTGCTGCAATTTCAACATTCCGTCTTCGTAGACGGCTTCGGCAGTGATGGACATGGCCGTAGTCTCAAGCAAGTGAATTCGCCCGAAGAATCAATTTCGCCGCGGTTCCGGGACGAGTCGTACTGCCGTCCGAGGTCATTTGGTTCACGCCCACCCCAACCGTCCAACGGTGGTTTACACGCGACTAACGTGCGTCTTTGTGTTCTGCCTTTGGACTTTCAAAGAGTTTCTTGGCCGCTTCGTCGTCAATGGCTTTACCCTCCGTCGAGCCTGTCCCCGAAGTGCCACCCCCATTGCCACCACATCCAGTGAAGAGGGTACAGACAAGAACGAGACCCAACAGAGCGATCGTCAGACGACTTTTTGTTTGCATGTTGCCTGCCATTTTTTGATTAGTACGCTGGTTTGCGCTAGTTACTCGTTGCCATTCAGGAAGGTGAGTTTCACCTTCGCCTCCCCGCTACGCTGGTTGGACGTCCGTTCATATACGTCCCGTCGAATACCCGTTTCGTAGATCGTCTTTTCACTGCGAGGATAGATCGCGAATACACCGTACAAGGAATCCCGCACCGTGTTGGAGTCCCAGATTTCAAAGAAAATAGGCTGCCCATCCTGCGCTCGAAATGGCCGATTAAAATCAGCCCAAGCCGCACTTTGAACTTGTTTCTTGACCGGCGTCTGAAACCGAACTACTTGATCTTGGATGACTTTGATGTATGGATCGATCTTGTCATCTCCTCCCGCGATTCCAGTTATCATCATGGCTTGAATGTCCACAACCTTGTATCCGGTCGGCGGATCTCCGCGACGAGAAAGGATTCCCGCCATCGCACTAGAACCTTCCCACGCCTTAAGCATGGCGATACGTTCAGGAATGAATGGGTGACTAGCGGAATAACGCTTGATGTCCAAGAGAAACTCTACGAACGGTTTGCCCTCCCAGTAGCGAAAACCCTCAATGATTCTGTCGGCATCGAAGTCCGCGTTGTTCGGGTCGATCCAATCGCTCTCTCGTCGGAGACCGTGAAGCAGCCTTGACAAGGCGTTGTAAGCAACCTGTGGGTTCTGGCAACAAAGCAACCCCGCACGATCGGCGGAGATCTCTGATTCGCGGCACCATGAGCAAAAGTATCCGAGGCCGAGAGTTGGAAGAACATTGACATCTGCCGCAATTTTCGCGTCGATCTTTTGGAGGATTGTCAGAAGCGCGACTGACGCTTGTTTTGTCTGCATGTGTCGACACTTTATGTGACCAAGTTCATGGCCGATA
>JANMLE010000458.1:0-1565 GCA_031372385.1 Planctomycetota bacterium
CGCTGTGCGAGCGCCGCCCTGGGTTCGGGGATCCAACGAATTGATGTGCCCTGAAGGGGCACGGGTGGTCTCGACGTTCCGTGGCCCTTTCAGGGCAAACATCTTTGGCGTGGCTTTTACCCAGGGCGGCGCTCGCCGGGCGAGCTTGCCCTGGGCTGATATCCGTCGGCCCCGTCGGGGCGAAGAATAGGACACCACCTGCATTCCGGTAGAGTCATGGCGGTTCCAACGTGCTCGACTAGAATACCCGAGCCTTGTAATTCACGGTGGGATCGATTCCCCTCGCGAATCGCGATCCCGAGCGTCAACGTCGCCCTGCCCCGAGTTTGTCCGATGCTTCAGAAACTGCGCCAGCTTTTGGAACTGATCCGTTTCAGCCACACGGTCTTTGCACTGCCGTTTGCCTTGTTGTCCGCCGTCCTGGCCTGGCATCAACCGGACAGTCCGTTCGCTTGGTCGCACTTGCTCGGCATCCTGCTCTGCATGATGTTCGCCCGGTCGGCCGCGATGGCTTTCAACCGGATCGTCGACCGACGGATCGACGCGGGCAATCCCCGCACGGCGAAACGCCACCTTCCCGCCGGGCTGCTCAGTCTTCCCACTGTCATCGCGTTCACCGTGATCTGCTCGGCGGGCTTTGTCGCGTCGACGTTGCTCTTCCTGCCCAACCGTTGGCCGGTGATTCTGTCGGTGCCCGTGCTGTTGTTCTTGTTGGGATACTCCTTCGCCAAGCGGTTCACCGTGTGGTGCCACTATTGGTTGTCCGCCGCGTTGATGCTGTCGCCGATCGCCACTTGGATCGCAATCCGCGGCGAAGTGGCCGCGACCCCGGCGCTGCTGTCAGCGGTGATCTTTTTTTGGGTCGGTGGCTTCGACATTCTGTACGCCTGCCAGGATGTTGACTTCGACCGGCAGCAGCGGTTGTTCAGCATCCCCTCGCGCTGGGGAGTTCCCTTCGCGCTGCGACTCGCCCTGGTCAGTCACCTGCTGACGATCGTGTCGCTGTTCGCGCTGTGGCACTTCGCCGGACTCGGCATCGTGTTCCTGACGGGCATCACCGCCGTCGCGGTCCTGCTGCTGTACGAACACTGGCTGGTCCGGCCGGCGGACTTGTCGCGCGTCAACCTGGCGTTCTTCCACGTCAACGCGGTGATCAGTCTCGGACTGCTCGCCGTCGGGCTCGCGGATCTGTGGTGGCGGTAGCGACGGGACGGCGGTCGTCATGCTCGGGTTGGTCTTGTTCGGCAGTCTCAAGAGGGAGTCGGCTGGTGAATCCAAATCAGGTCAAGCACAAGTTGAAGGCGGGTGAAACCGTTCTCGGCACGATGATGTTCGAGTTCGCGACGACGGGGGTCGCGCGGCTGGCTGCCGTGGCCGGTGCCGAGTTCGCCGTGTACGACATGGAGCACACCGGCTGGAACATCGAAACCATCCGGATATTGGTCGCCACGACGCCGCGTTCCGAACTGGTCCCGATCGTGCGAATCCCCGCCTGCGAGTATCACTTCGTCGCGCGCGTGCTCGACGCCGGCGCCATGGGGATCATGGTGCCGATGGTCGAATCC
>JANMLE010000467.1:0-7742 GCA_031372385.1 Planctomycetota bacterium
GATCTTGCGAACGAGTTCGGCTACGCCGACCTCATCGCCAACGTCAATGAATTCGACGCGCAGTGACGGAGGATGGGCACTCTTGCCCGTCCTGTTTTCTATAGATCGAAGAGACGGGCAAGAGTGCCCATCCTCCACAACAAAGCATCTCATCAACAAGGAACCTCATTCATGCCCAGCCCCATTGTCAGCCGCCGTCACGACATTCTCGTCATGTTCGACGTCACCAACGGCAACCCGAACGGCGATCCCGACGCCGGCAACCTGCCGCGCATTGATCCGACCAGTAACAAGGGTCTCGTCTCCGACGTGTGCCTCAAACGCAAAGTGCGGAACTTCGTCACGCAGTTCCCGGTGACTCGCAGCGAAGAGCCGGAAAGCAACGGATTCAACATCCTCGTTCAGCAAGGCAACATCCTGAACAACGAACTTGATCGCGGTATCAAGGCCGCTACCGAGAAGCTCGACAAGAAGGCGACGGACAAGCAAAAGGCCGAATCGGCGATGCACTGGCTCTGCCGCGAGTTCTTCGACGTTCGCACGTTTGGCGGTGTGCTCTCGACCGGCGACGACGTGCTGAAAGGGTCGGCGTTCGGCCAGGTGCGCGGGCCGGTGCAATTCACGTTCGGCCGCTCGTGCGATCCGATCACGCCCATCGAAATCACCATCACGCGCTGTGCCGTGACGAAGCCGGAAGACGAAAAGAAAGAACGCACGATGGGCAACAAGCACATCGTTCCCTACGCGCTCTATGTGGCGAAGGCGTTCGTCTCACCGGTCTTCGCCGAGCGAACCGGCTTCACGGAAGACGACTTGAAACTCTTCTTTGAAGCCTTGGACCACATGTTCGACCACGACCAATCGGCCGCTCGCGCCGAGATGAGCGTTCGCGGCATCTACGACTTCGAGCACATCGGCACTCAAGGCGACAGCAACCCCGTTCAGAATGCTCGCGAAGCCAAGCTCGGCTGCGCTCATGCTTGGAAGCTGTTTGACGGAGTGAATATTGAGTTGAAGACGGACGTCGACGGACGCGTGAAGGATTACCCGGAATCGTTTGCGGACTATTCCGTCACTGACAACTGGCTCAACGACGCCTCACCTGCTGGCATCAATGGAGTGACGCTGACACGCCGCGTCGATCCCCGCTGACAGCCCTCAATCGAGATGGGTCGATCATGTCTGAACTCTCAACCGACGACTACCCACCGCTCTCCGCGCTCAACGACTTGCTGTATTGCGAGCGGCGGTGTGCGTTGCATCGGATTGAGAATGTGTGGGTGGATAATGCCCACACCGTGTCGGGGACGTTGTCGCACCAGCGGGCGGACAAGCCTGTCGATTGGAAGTGCGAGTCCGGGCGCGAGGTGCATGGGTTGTGGCTGAAGTCCGACCGGCTGCGGCTGGTCGGAAAGGCGGATGTGGTCGAGTTTCATCCGGTGCTGGGAGGGCGACGCTCCTGCGGAGCCGTTGGGGAAGAGGGCGTGATTCCAGCAGACGGCTCGGCGGCAGGCGGCTCGGCGGGAGCCTCGCCCTCACGATGGGTTGGGAACGAAGTTCCCTTCCCCGTCGAGTACAAGCGGGGCAGGCGTAAGAAGTGGGACAACGATGATGTGCAGCTTTGTGCCCAGGCGTTGTGTCTGGAGGAGATGCTCGGTGTCGACGTGCCGCGCGGGGCGATCTTTCACATCAAGTCGAAGCGGCGGCGCGAGGTGTTGTTCACTCCGGCGCTCCGGCAGAAGACGGAAGACACGGCCGCCCGGCTGCATGAGTTGATCGCCTCGGGCAAGACGCCCCCGCCGGTGCTGAAGCCGCAGTGCGACGGATGCTCGCTGAGGGACATCTGCCTCCCCGAAGCGTTGGGAAGCCGGGACCGGGTCCGGGACTACGTGGCGCAATTGTTCCAGCCGATGGCCCTTCCGAAGGGGACGACGTGAAGACGCATGCCAACACGCTGTATGTCCAGACCCAGGGGGCCTATCTCACCAAGGAGGGTGAGACCGTGCGGGTGAAGGTTCAGCAGGAGGTCAAACTGACCGTGCCGTTGCACCACTTGGACGGCATCGTCTGCTTCGGACGGATCTCGGTCAGTCCGGCGCTGATGGCCGAATGCGCCGAACGCGGAATGGCGTTGTCCTACTTTTCCGAGCAGGGCCGGTTCCTGTGCCGCGTCGTGTCGGCGACATCGGGAAACGTACTGTTGCGGCGGGAGCAGTACCGCCGGGCGGACCGGCCGGAGGATTGCCTGCGGATCGCGCGGTCGATCGTGGCCGCCAAGATTCAGAACGGCCGGGCGAACGTTCTGCGCGGTGCGCGGGAATCGGACTCACCCGAAGAGGCGGACACCTTGAAAAAGGCCGCCGACCGCATGGCCTGCTCGCTCGACACCCTGGCCCGCGCCGACTCGGTCGATTCGGTGCGGGGCTGCGAGGGGGACGCGGCGCGGGTTTATTTCGACTCGTTCAACCTGCTGGTGCGGCAGCAGCGCGCGGCATTTCAGATGCGGGGCCGCACCCGCCGTCCGCCGCTCGACCGCGTCAATTCCCTGCTGTCGTTCGCCTATGCCCTGTTCACGCACGAGGTGGCCGGCGCGCTGGAGTCGGTCGGTCTGGACCCGGCAGTCGGCTTCCTGCACGTCGACCGTCCCGGCCGGTTGTCGCTCGCGCTGGATCTGCTGGAAGAGTTCCGACCGCTCGTCTGCGACCGGCTGGTGCTGTCGCTGATCAACCTGAAACAGGTGAAAGAGGAGGGCTTCGACATCCAGCCGGCGGGTTCGGTGTTGATGGATGCGGCGACCCGCAAGACGTTCTTGACGGCGCTGACCCAGCGGAAGCGGGACGAGGTGACGCATCCGGTGCTCGCTGAAAAGGTGACGGTCGGACTGCTGCCGCACGTGCAGGCCCGGCTGCTCGCCCGGTTCCTGCGGGGCGACACCGACGACTATCCCGCACTGGTTTTGAAGTGAAGGAGGAGTGTCATGTTCGTGCTGGTGACCTATGATGTGGCCACGACGACGACGGAAGGCCGCCGCCGCTTGCGGCGCGTGGCGCGGACCTGCCTGAACTTCGGCCAGCGGGTCCAGATGTCGGTGTTTGAAGTGTCGATCGGCGACACAGACTTCGAGCGGTTTCGGCACGAATTGCTGGGGGAGATCAACCCGGCGGAAGACAGTCTGCGGTTCTATTTCCTGGGTGAGACACCGGGCCACCGGGTGGAGCACCACGGTCAGCGACCGTCGGCGGATTTCGAGGATGCGTTGATCGTATGAAACGCGAAGTGGAAGTGACGATGAATTCCCCGCAGGTTCGCGATCGCCGAAACTGCTTGTCTGGCTTGGCTTGCCGGACATCGACGACGATCATTCCGCCCCTCCGCTCTGTCCAGAGCGGCCAGTTCGCGGAAAGCACCCTGCAAAGACAAGCCTCGCCCGAGGTTACACTCGGGCCGTTTCCCCCTGCCGTCAGGCAGGGGGCGGATTGAAACGAGGGGAGCCCGAGGCGGTGTATTGAGCGACACCGGTTTCCCCCTGCCGTCAGGCAGGGGGCGGATTGAAACACTTTTGCACGAGCACTCCAAAAAAACGTCTGCGGTTTCCCCCTGCCGTCAGGCAGGGGGCGGATTGAAACGACAGGTGCAACGCCGCGGCCGGGTGCAACGGCAGTAGGAGATTCACGATGTCACCTGATCCGATCGTCACAGAGATCCACAACATCCGCGAACAAATCGCTGCAGAGTTCAACTACGATCTGCACGCCATGGTGAAGGACGCGCAGCAACGCGACGCTTCCGGAGACCGTCTGGTCGTTCGTCGAGAACCCCGCCCGCCGGTTGTCACCACGCGCCGTCCCGCGAAGACCGCTTGAGTTGTGGTTCGTACTTCTCCTCACGGACCAACGTCACGCCAGCCGATCATCGTCCGCCGAAACGCTCCACGCAGTCGAACACGAACGTAGTGGACGAGCACCGGAAGATTCTGCACGGGGTGAAGAGGCTGCTACGAGTCAACCTGACCGGCACGCGCTGCCGTTGAAATCAACGCCTCTCGACGCTGGTGCCGGACTTGTGATGCCGCCGCAGCCCCGCCAGAATCCTCCGACCCTTTCTTCTCCCCGGAGGCATTTCATGACGGCGACCCTTCCGCTGCGCGATTACACCTTTCTGGGAATCACCCAATCGCTCTGCCCCGAGTGTCTGGCCGTCGTGCCGGCGAAGATCCTCGTGCGCGACAACCGGGTCTACTTCCGCAAGACCTGTCCCACGCACGGCATTCGCGAGGACTTCGTCTGCAGCGACTCCAAGCAGTACGACCGGATGGAATTCAGCGTCCCCGGCAAGATGCCGCGCGAGGTTGGTGTCGAGCCGGATCGCGGATGTCCGCTCGACTGCGGTCTGTGTACCGAGCACGAGCAGCACACCTGCATCGGGCTGGTCGAATTGACGGAATCGTGCAATCTGAAGTGCCCGCTCTGCTATTCATCGAGCGGTCCCGGTGGACGGCATCTGTCGTACGACGACTGCGTGAAGGCGATCGAACGGCTGATCACGGTCGAGGGGCGGCCCGAGGTTCTGCAACTCTCCGGCGGTGAACCGACGATTCACCCCGACTTCGAAAAGATCCTCGCGTACGCCTGCAGCCGGCCCATCGATATTGTGATGATCAACACCAACGGAGTCCGCATCGCGCACGATCCGGCCTTCATCGAACGGCTGGCCGAGTTCCGCACGCGGATCGAAGTCTATCTGCAATTCGACGGCCTGCGCGACGACACGTACACGGCGCTGCGCGGCGAACCGTTGGCGGCCACCAAGCAGAAAGCGGTCGCGGCACTCGGCAAGGCCGGCATTCGGACGATCCTCGTCACCACGCTGCAGACCGACGTGAACGACGATGAGATCGGCGCGATCGTCAAGTTCGGCCTCGAACGACCTTGGATCACGGGGGTCAGTTTTCAGCCCGCGACTTATTCCGGACGGACCGAGTTGCCGGAATCGCTCGAACGGCGGATCACATTTCCCGATGTCATCCGCGCGATTGCCGAGCAGACCGACGGGATCTTCCAGACGGACGACTTCCTGCCGTTGCCGTGCGCGCATCCGAACTGCCATCAACTGACATACGCCTACCGGACCGGAGGCCAAGTCATCCCGCTGCTCCGTTTCATCAACGCGATGGACAACCTCGACCTGCTCGCCAACGGCATCACGTTCACTCGCGCGCGGGCGCGGCAACTCATCGAACGGTATCTCGGCCGGTTGGGATGTTGTGCCGGTGGAGACTGCGGCTCGGACCAGTCGCTGGTCAGCCTCGCCACCGCCACCGGGGCGTTGCCGCAAATCACCGGTACTGCTGTGACGGGTGCCGCTGCGACTGCCGATTCGGGTGACGTCGGCCAGGCGGCCCAGGAGTTCTTCGCGCGGGCGCTGCTTGAACAACTCGATCCCGAAGACGTCTTCCGGATCACCATCACGTCGTTTCTGGACGCCTACAACTTCGACGTCCGCCGCGTGATGAAGTGCTGCGTCCACAACGTGCTCCCCAGCGGTCACGTGGTTCCGTTCTGCGCTTACAACACGCTGTACCGACCGGGCATCGTTCCCCTGCCGGCATTGACCTCCATCCGCCATTGACCGTCTTGATGGTGTGGGAGTTCTCGGATTCCGATTTCGGGCAGTCCCGTTGTTCAACCGGAGTGACACGTCATGAACAAGCCAACCGAGCCTCATTCGATGACCTGCTCCGGCTGCGCTGAGACTGTGGAAGCGACCTGGATGGTCTGCCAATTCTGCGGCACGCGGTTGAAACCCGGCAACGACCTGGTGATCCGCTCATTCGCGTGGCTGGCGGTGCTGCTGGCGTTCGCCCTGGGACAGGTCGCGGTCTCCCTCTATGACAGGAATGCGGCCGTCGCATACGGACTGCTGTTGGGACTGCCAATGGTCTACGTGTTCGGCAAGGCGGTCTGGTCCCGCATCCAGGGGACGCCGTTGACGTGGTCCCAGTTGAGAAAAACCGCCGTCCGTTCCGCAGCGTGGACGTTTGTGTTGCTGGTGGTCGCGCCGATCGTCGGTGGCGTCACGCTGTTGATCTTCGCGTTCGCCGTCTGTGCCGGCCTGGTCATGATGCGATGATGATCGAACCCGAACCCACCGAGCCGCCGACTTCTTTCTGTCCGGTCTGCAAGGCACCCGTGGACCCGACTTGGAAGATTTGCACGAGGTGCGCTGCGATCGCGAAGCGTAATAGTCCGAATGGGCATTTTGCCTTGTGGTACGTGATTCTGCCTGTGTTCGTAATCGCAGAGGTGGTCGTCGCCATCACTGATGCTGGCACAGTCTTCAGTATTGGGCTGATGATTGGTTTGCCATTGACCTACATGGCCTACTTGGTCGGCAATGCGGTACTGAACCTCGCTCGAGTCACTCCACCGGCCGGGCGAAACGGGCATAACGCGACTATTCGTTTCTTGTTGATGACATTCGTGGCTGTTGTCGTGGTACCGATCACACTTGTCGTCGCAGTCATCGTGTTCGCATTCGCTGTCTGTGCAATCAACCTATGAACGCCCCGAATGTTTATCCGCTGATCATGTTGAGCGCCCTGCTGGCGGGCATCGCGCTGTCGCGTCCACGCCAGGCGCGGCTCGGCTTGACGGTGTGGCAGCGGGTCGTCATTGGCTTGGGTGCGTTTTGCGGCGGGATGCTCGGCAGCAAGCTGCCGTTCGCGCTGGCCGATCCGCGCGGTGTGTACTGCGTCCAGACGTGGATCAGCGACGGCAAGACGATCCTATTCGGACTGGTCGGTGGATACCTGGGGGTCGAGATTGCCAAGGCGCTCGTCGGGGTCCGCACAAAGACCGGTGATTCGTTTGCGATCCCGGTGGCGGTGGCGATCGGCATCGGACGACTCGGCTGCTTTGTGGGCAAGTGCTGTTACGGCGTGCCGACATCACTGCCGTGGGGTGTCGATTTCGGAGACGGCATCCCGCGCCATCCGACCCAGCTTTATGAAACGGCGTTTCATCTGTCGGCCGCGGTCGTGCTGTGGCTGCTGGAACGGCGAAACCTGTTTCCAACCCAGCGATTCAAGCTGTACCTGCTCGCCTATTGCGGCTACCGGATCGTGTCCGAATTCGTCCGCCCCGAGATTCCGCTCGCGGGCGGCCTGACCGGCTACCAATGGGCCGCGGTCGTGCTGATCCCCGTGATCGGCTGGCTGTGGCACGGGGACCAGTGCGCGGCGGCAAACGCTGTGATGCCGACAGGACGATGAACGTGCTCCGTCGATGAACGTGCTCCGTCGTTTCAGCCCGGAGGGCGAGTTTTCAGCCCGGAGGGCGGCAGAAGGTAGCCCACGGCGCGAGCCGTGGGGGATCGTCAACACGCAACCGCAGCCCGGAGGGCGACACATTGAGCGATGTCAAAGGTCGATCGAAGTGTCGCCCTCCGGGCTAAGACATCCCGGTGTCCCTCCACCCACGGCTCGCGCCGTGGGCTACGATCTGCCGCCCTCCGGGCTCAAGAGGAGTCGTCGAACTCGCCGAACGTCAGCTTCGCAACAGCCGGGATCGTCCAGATGATTCACCACGGAAAACACGGAATGTCACGGAAGGGAAAGAAGAGAAAGAAGACGTTTCCGACAAAAGTAGTAGGCACACTCCGTGTGCCGTCCGCGATAGCGCGATTTGCAGAGGAATTCGGTGAACGGCACATGGAATGTGCCTACTACTTTGACTTCTGTCGGA
>JANMLE010000495.1:0-2710 GCA_031372385.1 Planctomycetota bacterium
AGCCGTGGGATGATTCGAAGAAATCCGATCAGTCGACCGTTCAGCAGGAAGCGCTCAAGTCGCTGCAGGACCGCCCGATGGCTCGAGAAAACGAACGGATGGAAGACAAGTTAGAAGAGAAGTTACAGTTGCATGGCGGCATTCCGACTGCTGTTCGTCGCAAAGGGGAAGGGGAAAAATTCAAGAATGTCCTGCCCGATCTGAGGAAGGAAATGGGGGACATGCAGGAAATGGCCCAGAATCAACTGGATCCCAAGGAACCTCAGCAGCAGGTGGATGAGTTCGCTGCGGATGGCAGAAAGTCATCGGGGCTGAGCGGGAAGGACCGGTTGGCGCTGCTGTCGCTGGCGATCGATCTGACGCCGCCCGAGGGAAGTTTGCAGAAGACGTTCCGCTATGCCGGGTCCGATCCCGTGCGGGGCGGCATCACGCTGCACTTGGATTACGTTGACGAACATTCCGGCACGGTCGTGCGAATCTTCCTCGTGGCACTCGTGGCGTTGGCGGGTTGGTTGCTGCGCCGGTCCGGTTGTGCGACGAAGACGACCATTGCGGCGCTCGGGCTGACTCTGCCGCTGGCGCTGTTGCCGCTCGTCCCGCACGCGCTGCAGGTGGTTCTCGACGGGATCTTCTTCGGAGTCATCGTGGCGTGCGGACTCTGGCTGCTGGTCGGCATTGTGCAGTGTCTGCAAGCGTGCTGCCCGAACTGTTGCCAGTGGGGCGCGCGGAACTCGGCACCGTCGGGCGGCCACGGCGGCGCGGCCGGTGTGACACTCACCGCGTGGCTGCTCGCCACGGTGTTGCTTGGTGGTGAAGCGTACGCTCAGAAAGGTGGCCCGCCGGCAACTCAACCGGCCCCCAATCAAGCCGCGGCTCCCTCAGCGAACACGACTCCCTCGCCGTCGATCCCTCCGGCACATCAGCCGGCGATGCTGGTCGTTCCGTTTGACGCGGGAACCGATCCGCTCGCCGCCGACAAGATCCTGCTGCCGTTCGACAAGTTCGTCGAACTGTACCGGCAGGCGTATCCAGATCGGCCGTTCAAGGGAACGGCACCGTTCGACGGTGGCGTGGTCGACGCGTTGTACTCGGCCAGGATCATCCCCAATGTGAAGACGCCCGACGAATCGACGGCCGAAGTGACGGCGCGTTACGCCGTGCGCAGTTACGTCGACGGGCAACTGCTGGTGGAACTGCCCGTCGGAGCGGTGGCCGCGCGTTCGGCGAAACTCGATGGCAAGAATGCGCCGCTGATCGTGAACGGCGTCTGTTCGAAGGTCGCGATCTCCACCCCCGGCCTGCATGTCATCGACTTCGTGTTCTCGATTCCCGCGCGCCTGTCGGGTTCCACCGGTTCGCTGACGATGCCGTTGCTGCCCGTGCCGAGCGGCAAGTTTTCTCTCGCGCTGCCCGCAAAGGATCTGTCGGTCCGGATCAACGGATCATCGACGATCTTCCGGCGTGTCACCGTCGGCAACGTGCAGTCGATCGAAGTTCCCGTCGACAAAGGGGGCGATCTGGTCATCGCCTGGCAACCCGAACAGGCCAAGGGGGCCGCGGCGGCGGTCGTGCATGTCGACTCGGTGCAGGCGATCACGCTGACCGACGCCGGCATCCGTGTCAGCACCGGCTTCCAGTACACGGTGCGGCAGGGAACCGTCGCCGACGTCACGTTCTCGCTGCCGGCAACTTATCGTTTGCAGGCGGTGAACGGTTCCGATGTCGGCGGCTGGGAATTGCAGGGCGCGGGCGACGCCCGCAAGCTGCGGGTCATCTTCCGCCGCAATATCACCGACACCACGCAAATGACGATCGAGGCGTTTCTCGATTCACGGGTCGGCATCGAGGCGACCGTCATCGACATTCCGCAACTCGCGCCGCAAGAGATCACCAATGAAATCGGCCAGGTCGCGGTGTTTGCCGGCGACCAGTTCACGCTGCGGGCCGACAAGGTGGACTCGCTGTCGCAGATCGATGCCGACAAGTTCAACACGGCGGTGCCAGTCACGCGGCCGAACGTCGCGCCGCAACTCGCCTACCGGTTCTCGAAGCGGCCATTCGCACTCAGCCTGCGGGCCACGCGGCAGGAATCGCAGGCCAATGTCGCGGCGCAGCAGGCGGCGTTCGTCACGCTCCGCAAGCAGCAACTGACGACGCGGCTGACCTACAACCTGACCGGCGCCCCGCGGTCCTCGTTCCACATCGCGCTGCCGGCGGGTTACGTGGTCCTGGATGTGAAGGCCACGGGGCTGCATGACTGGTCGCTGGGGAAGCAGGGCGACGACACGTCCCTGACCATCGACCTCGACGGACCACGGTTGGGATTGGCCGAGGTCGTGTTGACGGGGACCATGCCGCGCGACAACGATGCGGCGTCCGCGTCACTCGTCTTCCCGCGCCCGCTGGATGCCACGAAACTCAATTCCACCGCGGCCGTCTGGCTCGACGAGGGATTCACCGGGACACTCGACACGTTTGACACTTGGCGGTCGGTCGACGCGGGTCTCGTCAGCGGAGAATTGAAGGCGGTCCGGCCGAATCTTCCCGTGCAGTTCGCGTTTCATTCGACGGCGCTCGCGCCGTCCGCCATCACGCTGAAACTGCAACGGGCGACTCCCAAGCTGACCGCGAACGGATTGGCGATGGTCTCGGTGACCGATGTGGCCGTGGTGTACACGCTGGCCCTGCAATGGAACATTGACGCCGCCTC
>JANMLE010000526.1:0-2277 GCA_031372385.1 Planctomycetota bacterium
TTACTTCCGAGAGTCTCGTAGGGTGGGACAAGCTCGCTTCGAGCGCCGGCCCACCACACTGAAATCAACAACACGTTCATTGACGACGAAAATGGTGGGCCGGCGCGGCGAAGCGCCGCTGGTCCCACCCTACGTTTTGTCCGCCACTCTCGGACGTAGAAAATGCACAGATCCTTACTGTTCCGGTTTCCACAACCTGCGAATCATCAGTGCGGCGATCAGCGGGATCGCCCCCGAGGCGATGATCGCGATCGGGAACGCGTTCGAGTCGCGAAAGTAAGCTCCACAGGCGGCGTATGTCAGCGCGAGGATCGCGTTGCTCGCCAGCATCGGCGGCAGGAATCGACGCCAACTCAATCGACCGGCCCCCAGCATCAGCACGCACGCTTCGGCGAGGATCGGCAGGGCCCGCGTCAGGACCAGCGCGGTGGGACCGTGTCGCCGCGCGAAGTCGCTCATCCGGGCCACATCGTCCGCGTCGCTGAATCGCCGGGCGAGCGGTTCACCGAACAGCCGCGCCAGTCCAAATCCGCCGAGCGCACCCAGCGACAAGCCCGCCCACGACACCACTGTTCCGCCGATGATTCCCAACACGCCGCCCGCATACGTGATCACCGCGCTCGAGGGAACCGGCAGAAACATGTCGGCCGCCAACAAGCCAATCACCCAGCCGGCAACGGTCGCCGGCGACGAGGGCCGGCGCAGTGCATCGAGCAGGCTGTGCTCGAACGATTCTCCCAGCCACAGAAAGGGGACAATGGGAATCGCGAACAACACGATCAGAAACACGGCGGCTTTGACGGCGGACTTCATGGCGCGATGGTCGCCGTAACGGCACCGGCGATCAAGCGACGCCGCGCGTCCCGCTGTGATGCGTGTGCGGGCGAGTCCGGCAATGCTATTCTCGGACTGCAACAAGGCACTGGATCGACGACGTTGTTGAGGGTGCGGAACAGCAATTCCTCAGCAAGGGGACAAATGTTGTTCTGTGCTCAGTAGTGGATCGCGTGACCGCCAGGAGTCGGAGGCCATGATTGAATCATCGACTGGCCCGCCGCCGACCGCTGTGAAGCCGCGGCGGCGGAGCATCCTCGACTTCGGACCACCGGGATTGCTGGCCGCGACACTGGCGGGGTCGTGCGGCGAGTGGCACTGGTTTCTGGATCTGGCGAGTCATTTTCGCTGGTACTACTTCGTGTTGGCGGTCGTGTGGCCGGCGGGGATCTTCCGGCGGAAATGGCGAGCTTCCCAGTGTTGCCTGGGCGTGACCCTCCTCTGGAATGGCGGGTTGTTGATGCCGTACTACCTGCCGGTATCACAGCCGCCGGTTTCCACGACAGCGACGACCGTCAGCATCATTTCGCTGAATGTCTACACTGCCAATCCGAACAAGGCTGCCGTCGTCAAATACCTGCGTGATCGTCAACCGGATCTGATCATTGTCATGGAAGTCGACGTCAACTGGGCGTTCGCGCTGCAAGAGTTGAACGACCTGTATCCGCATCGCTTGGTGCAGCCGCGGCCCGACAACTTTGGAATCGGCCTGTTGTCGAAGTGGCCGTTGACGGAACCGCGGATCTTCGAGTTTGCCGACACCGATCTGCCGAACGTCGTGACCCGGATCGAGCGCGAGGGAAAGGAGTTTCTGGTGGTCGCAACGCATCCGCTGCCACCGATCGGCGCGGCCAACACGCGCGAGCGAAACGCCCAATTGGGGGAAGTGGCCGACTTCGTTATGCGGTCGACGCTCCCATGCATCGTCGCCGGTGACTTCAATGCCACGCCGTGGTCGTTCGCCTTTCGCGATTTTGCCGCACGCAGCGGCCTGCGGGACAGTGCGCTGGGACTCGGCGTGCAGGGATCTTGGAACGCCAAGACGTGGCTGATCCGCATTCCGATCGACCACGTCTTTGTGCCGCCGAACACGACGGTCATCCGCCGGGTCATCGGTCCCGACGTCGGCTCGGATCATTTCCCGGTCGAAGCGACAATCGCACTGCCGTGACGTCGACGTTGCCGGAAAAGAAACAAGGCGAGCGGCAAGAGTTATACCTCGTGCGGCCTTATCTGAGACGTTTAACCGCTACGCCAACGGCGTGCGCGTGAGCGGGAGTCAACCGTCCCTCGCGCGCACGCCGGTGGCGTAGCGGTTAAACGAAGACGTCTCTCTTCGGGCCGCTTGTCGCGGTGGCTCGACGGCGTTTGCACTACAGGAATTGTTTGGGGCCAAGAGTTGTGCAGAAGCCGTCGAGCCCCCCAGGTAAAAACGGGGGGGGG
>JANMLE010000539.1:0-1348 GCA_031372385.1 Planctomycetota bacterium
GACCCTTAACACCGAGATGCAGCTTCCGGCGGGTCGGGAAACGATTCTGGGGTTCTTCGAACGGGTGCAGAAAAAGTACCCGACGATGCGCAACTTCTACACGCGCGACAACGGCGACTTCGTCCTCGAAGAGGACAAGGACCTGGGCCATCAACGGTGGGTGACGCTGGAACCGCGGCGGATCTGCAGCGGTCAGATCAACCCCGAGGATGTCGACCAGGCCGTCGAACAACATTCGCTGCTGCTGGACTTGGTGCCGTTCATGCTCTCGGTCAGCCCGCTCGACTGCGAAGCCCTCGACTTCATGATGGGTTTTGAATTCGCGTATCGCGGCAACCATGATGAGCTTGTCGCCGAAGCGCTGGGTGTCAGTTCCTCGTTCGAGGGGATGCTCGACATTCCCGGCATGAAGATGCTGAACTACGAACCGACGATGACGATCGCCCTGGATGACTCGTGCCGCCGCCAGGCCCGGCTGACGATCGAGACGCGGACGAACGCCTACCAGGTGCGCCGCGGCGAGTTCCCCGAAGAGCCGATCGTCGTGTTCTTCACGGTGCGGCAGTACGGCAGCCTGGAATCGGACATGTCGTACGAAACGACGTTCTCGCAGTTGCGGACCGCGGCCGAGCAGCTTCTGGAACGCCACGTCATCGACCAAGTCTTGCGACCGCTGCAGCAGGCGATTTCGGCGAAGTAATCTGGTGTGCGGAGATTCATCGCCGCTTTCCTTTCTCATGTCTCCATTCCGACTCCTTCTGATTTCGGGTGCATTCGAATGTCTGTCCAGCTCAGCGAATTTGCGAAGTCCCTCACGGTGGAAACCGCCTTCAATGTATTGGCGGTGGCCAAGGCGCTGAAGGCGACGGGGAAGGACGTCGTCGAACTGGAGATCGGGGACAGTCCGTTCGACAGCACGGCGTCGGCGAAGTCGTCGGGGGTCGAGGCGATTCAGCAGAACAAGTCACACTACTGCCCGTCGCCGGGGTTGCCCGAGTTCCGCGAGGCGGCGGCCAATTTCGTGAAACACGAATTCAACATCCCGGCCCAGGCCGCGAACATCGTTGTCGCACCGGGGGCCAAGGTGTTCGAACAGTACTTTTGCGAGGCGTTTCTGAATCCCGGTGACGGTGTGCTGGTCTTCAGTCCGTACTTCCCGACCTATCTGCCCAACATTCTGCGCCGCAATGCGCGGCCGGTGCTGTCGCCGCTGAAGCAATCGAACGGCTTTCGCCCCGAGATGTCGGCGATCGAAAACTTCTTGAAGACCGATGCCTCGCCCAAGGCGATCTTCTTCAATTCGCCGCACAATCCGACGGGCGGCGTGATGACGCGCCAGGATCTGCGC
>JANMLE010000553.1:0-2401 GCA_031372385.1 Planctomycetota bacterium
GAAAGGACCGACCACCATGACGACTCTGCTCACCGCCCTGATCCATGACGAAGCCGGTTTCATCGTTTCCGCCGAACTGGTCCTGGTCGCCACCATCGCCGTGCTGGCCATGGTCGTCGGACTGTCGGATGTCGCCCTGAATGTGAACAACGAATTGGAAGACGTCGGCTCCGCCTTCGGTGCCCTGAACCAGACGTATGTCATCCAAGGGATCAAGGGCTGCCAGGGATACTCCAGCGGCACCGAGTTCCGCGACAACATCGACCACTGCGACAACACCTGCGACGTCGTGGGCATCGAAGGCCGCGGCGAATACTCCGAGTGACTTGTCCTCAACGTCCCGCACCAAAGGCCAATCGCCAACAACCAATCGCCAACACCCAACACCCAACACGACCGCAGGTCTCACGCACCATCGAGACCTGCGGTCGTCGCGTTCTTTGACCGGGCACGATTGGTGTTCCCGACAAGAGTCATGGGACACGTTTGCGTGGCATCAGAAGTTCGCCTTCAGTTTGACCGTCCTCCTCAGTCGCGCTCGCTTTGATTCGCGCGGAACCCGATTTGGTCCGCGCGAATCAAACGGAGCGCGAATGTGCAACAGTGGAACCCCAGCGGCGACTCTTGGAATGTGATCATGCTCAGCGCTAAGGATCGGCGCATCAATGACGGTCGCAATTTGGCGAAAGTCAGCCGTAGCACGGACGCCTCGTCCGTGCGGCAAAACGGGTCCAACATTGGCAAGGGGCCGCACGGACGAGGCGTCCGTGCTACGACAGTCATTGATGCGCCGATCCTAAGTCGCAAACACGATGTGCGGCTGCAGACGCTGTGTCCCGGCCTCGATCCGGGCGACGCCGATCAGTGACTGATTGATGTCGATCAGCGCGACTTCGGTGCCGGCATCCGCTGAAGGTAGCTCGCCGATCGCGATGGTTCGTCCCTGGCGCAGGGCCCGGATTTCGTCTCCGTCAACGACCCGCCGCGGAAGTTCGCTGATCGCTTGCAGCGGAGGTTGGATCGCGAGCTTCAGCCGGGATGCGTCCAGCCCGTCAAAGGGGATGGCGTTCCCCAGCGCAAAGGGGCCGACGGCCAGCCGGCGCAACGATGTCATCAGGGCTCCGCAACCCAGAATCCCTCCCAGATCGCGACCGATGGACCTCACGTACGTTCCCGATCCGCAGTCGATTTCCAATTCGAAATCGGGCGGTTCAAACCGGGTGACCCGCAGCGCGTGGACCTCAACAGGGCGGGCCTGAAGTTCCACCGACTCGCCGCGCCGCGCCAGCGCGTACGCACGCCGACCATTAACGTGAACGGCTGAGTACTGCGGTGGAACCTGCGAGATGCTGCCGACGAACCGCGCGGCGGCCGTGATCAACATCGTCTCGGTGATGCCCGTCCAGTCGCCGCCTTCGGTGATCCGGCCCTCGACGTCGTCGGTGTCGCTCCGTTGTCCCAGGCGGAACCGGCCGACGTACCGTTTGCGCCCCTGTTGAATGTACGAGATCAGCCGCGTCGCCGGGCCAACGGCAATCACGAGGACTCCGGTCGCCAACGGATCAAGCGTCCCCGCATGCCCGGCCTTTGCGGGCCGGACAATGGCCGCGACCTTGTCCACAATGTCCCGCGACGTGAATCCGGCTGGCTTGTCGACGGCCACAACCCCGCACCAGTCCATTGCATTTCCCCGTTGACGTGTTGTGTACCGGACATCCGCGTCCCGCACACAACGACCAAGACAAACCGCACCAACACGGGGCGATAAAAAGTTGATTCCAATGCAAATGCCGATGTTCACGTCGGACGGGAGAGATAGCCTGGATTATTCATGACTTGAACCACGAAATACTCGAAAGACACGAAAGTCAGGAGGTTGAGTCGAATGTCATCAGAAACACGGTGTCGCTTCACTCTCGCACTGGCATGTCACGCGACCTGTCTCACTGTTTTCCTTTCGTGTGTTTCGTGTATTTCGTGGTGAAGAATCCGGGATCGTGCCAGATCATGATGCCGCGCAACCATCCCGGCCCAATGGTCAGGGCACGTTCGCGTCTGCTGCCGGTGGTTTGCTGCGGGCCAGAAATCCATCCGCCACGAAGAGGACCGGGTCTCCCAAAATCAGGTTGAACACCTGGGCGTCACGATCCGTCACCGACACTTCACGCACCGCCACGTCGCGCCGTTTGAGACCGTCCCAAGTGTGAATCCGGTCGCCGGCTTGCAACCCGCCGGCGGCCCGTAGTTCGCCACTGGCGAGCGACAGCGGCTGCGTGGCAGTTGTGATGAGCACGCCGCCGTCCGTTCGGACTGCGATCAGCCGGTTCCGGGTGACGAACACCGACGCGACCTTCGCCTGACCGGCGACCCCCTCCGCAGTGACCGTGGTCACCACATCACC
>JANMLE010000555.1:0-4442 GCA_031372385.1 Planctomycetota bacterium
GCGTTCGCGGCGGTCATCGTCAATCCCTACGGACTCGGGATCTACCCGGCCGCACTGCAAATCGCGTCGAATCCGAATCTCAATGATCTGACCGAGTGGCATCAGCTTGGGTTGGCGGAAGCCCAGGGAACCCTGTTCGGGATCGTCGCCGTCGCGCTGGCGATGCTCTATCGCAGCTCGCCCCGGCGGGTCCGCGCGTGGGAAGTGCTGACGCTCGTCGTGCTGGGATGGTCGACCATGACCAGTGCCCGGATGATCGTCTGGTGGGCACCGGTGGCGGCCCTGCTGCTGGCCATTCATGGACACGCGGTTTGGCGGCGGTGGCGACGGTTGCCGCTGATCCCCGAACCGCCGGTGCGCATGGGGAAGTGGTCTGTCGTGTCGGTTGGCCTGGTCTGGATCTTCTTCGCGTACAGTCCGCTGGGCGTCCGCATCCTGCATGGCAAACAAGCCAAGTTCGAAAAGGCCGTCTCCACCGAAACTCCGCTGGCGGTGGTCAAGTACCTGAACAAGACCAAGCCCGCGGGACAAATCTTCAACACCTTCGAGTGGGGCGACTACCTGCAATGGGACGGCCCCGCCGGGATGAAGATCTTCGTGAATTCGCACGCGCACCTCGTGCCGCGCGAAATCTGGCAGGCGTACATGCAGATCAGCGAGGCGCAGGGGGGATGGGACGATGCCCTGGACCGCTACGGCGTGAACACTGTGGTGATCGACCACGAGAACCGCGGAGCGCTGATCAAGAAGCTGAAGGAAAGCGACAAGTGGAAGCTGGACTTTGAACAGGACGGACAGGTGGTGTTCATCCGCAAGGCACCAATCCTCTAGCGGAATTCTTCGGTAGCGGAATTCTTCGGTAGCGGAATTCGCAAGAATTCAGCAGCGTTCACGCCGCACGGGATTGGTGGCCAGCGACAAATGACAAATGACAAATGACAAATGGTGAGTGGTGAGTGGTGAGTGGCGGGCCGAGACAAAATACCTGACGACTCAAGCGAGTGTGGCTGATGAAAACTCCGCGGATTGCCAATCAAACGTTTCTGGTCGCGCAACTGCTCGTCGTCGTGGCGGTGGTGGGCTCGTATGCCGCCGGTTCCGCCGTGTCGCGGCATCAACTGCTGACCGAAGTCGGGGGAACCCGCTTCGCCACGGTTGTCGAAGTCCCGCGCGAAACGCCGTTGGTCATCGAGCCGCTGTACGACGATCCCGAAGTCGTCAGCGATGAGGAGCTGGCGGCGGTCCTGTCCAAGCTGCAACCGAAGTTTCCCCGCGAAAAGCTGAAGCCCAACTACGTCGAACATGCGCTGCGCACCTGGTGGCTGAAGGCGAAGTTCGCCGACCCCAAGGTGATGTCCGGCGATTCGATGAAAGAGTTCCTGACCGATCACAGCCTGTACCTGGCCTCGTGGGGCGAGAAGATTCCGCCGCTGTTGCTCGACGAATCCAACAGCGTCGCCATTCGCTGGGGCAAGGAGGAGGGCGCCTCGGTCCACCACGATCACTGGCTGGCCTGCCTGACCGAAGCGGGTGTGGGACTGCATGAGCCCGTGTTCACGCCCAGCCGCCGGCGCGAAATCGCGGACGTGCTGCAAGAGGCGCTGCGCGACTTCCGCCTGGATGAGGCCGAAGTGGAATGGTCGGCGATGGCCTTCGGTTTGTGGATCGCCCCGCAAAAGTCCTGGACCACTCGCCAGGGACGAACGCTCTCCTTCGATCTGCTGGCCGACCGCCTGATGCGCGGCCACAAGCGCTTCGGTGTCTGCAGCGGCACGCACCGGCTTTACTCGCTGATGGTACTCGTGCGGCTCGACGACGATCACGACATCCTCTCCGACGAGACCCGCGCGCGCATCATGGACCACATGAAGTCGGTGCGGGACCAGATCGCCGTCTGCCAGTTTGAGGATGGTCATTGGCCATCGAACTGGGCCGACGGGGCCGACGCACTCAGCAAGCCGATCGAGGAAGAGCTCTACAAGAAGGTCATCGCCACGGGACATCACCTCGAATGGATGGCGATCGCCCCGCGGGAACTGCATGTGCCACGCGAGCAGATTCTGAAGGCCGCTGACTGGGTCATCCAGACGACCAAGGCACAATCCGCCAGCGACATCGGTGGCAAGTACACGTTCTTCAGCCACGTCGGTAATGCGCTGGCCTTGTGGCGAAAGACGCATCCCGCCGACTTCTGGATGAAGTGGCAGGCGGAACATCCCGAACCCGTTGAAGCCGCCGCGGAAGACGCTCCCGCTGATGCGACGTCACCGGCAGCGCATTGATCCGGGCTCGCCGCCGACAGCGATGTGCGGTCAAAAAAATGGCCGCCGCGCAGCCTCATTCGGCCACACAGCGGCAAGATTCAATCACGCGATTCCGCGACAGATTATTGTCAGTACATCGCGGATCAGTTCGACGCGGCGGCGACTTCGACATCAGCGGCGTCGACCACTTCCACCGGAGTCACGTTGATGCGGCGTCCTTCACGGTCGAAGAAGACGTGCCCTTCGACGAGTGAGAACAGCGTGTAATCGCGTCCCATTCCGACGTTCTTGCCCGGATGCCACTTGGTTCCGCGCTGACGAATCAGAATGTTACCGGGGATGACCAGTTCGCCACCGAACTTCTTGACACCCAACCGTTTCGCGTTGGAGTCGCGACCGTTGCGGCTGGACCCCTGTCCCTTCTTGTGAGCCATGACTCAAATCCCATCACTGCAAGTCAATTGCCAACATCAAACCGCGATCCAAGCCATTGGCGCGGAGGGGCGGAAGTTTCGTCGAAACGACCATCAAACGCAAGTCGCCGGCCCACGCGCCATGCAAATTCGTTTAACCCGGCGCCAACGGGGACGGATCTGGATGTTCAGCCCGACGACTACGACTTCGGCCGCAATTCGCTCAAACGGACGCGCTGCGTTTCGACCGGTTCGCCCTTGATGTCACGCAACTCCATCGAGATCACGGGGTCGGCTTGTGACCAGTCGATCGAGATCAGCCCGAAATTCTCGGGCGAGTACAACACGCCGGTTCGCAGCGTGTTCGGTTCGGACTTGTTCAGAGTCCCCGGTGCGTTCAGGCTGCTGGAGGTGATGTCGAACAGCGGATAGCCGACAGCCCGGTCGTCGCGGCTGATTTCGGCCGTATGCCGGTCACCGCTGATCAGGATCACGCCGCTGGCTTTGGTGTCGCGAATCAGCTTGAAGAGTCGATCGCGTTCGGCCGGGAAGTTGCCCCACTTCTCCCACTGGTGCTCGTTCGGCAGCACCTGCACGCTGGAGGCGATGATCCGCACGGTGGCCGGCTTGCGCAATTCCGCTTCCAGCCACTTCCACTGGGCGTCACCCAGCATCGTGGCACCGTCGTCCTTGTTCTCCGCATACGGCCCGTGGAATCCGGGGTCACCCCGCTTCAGCCCGTTCTTCTTCAGCGGACTGCGATGGTAGCGGGTGTCGGTGAGGATCACCTGCACGCGGCGGGTCGCCGGACCGTACTCGTAGCTGGTGTAGACTCCCTCCTGTTTCCGTCGCACTGTTCCGGCGGGTTCATCGAAGAAGTCGAGAAACAGTTGCTGCGATTCCCGCTTCTTGGCGAACTCGCTGCCGGCATCGTCGGCACCGTAATCGTGGTCATCCCACGTGGCGAGTACCGGGCACGTCTGTTTGAGCTTCTGAAAACCCGGCTGCGCCCCCAGCAGATCCCACTTCGCCTTGAGCACGCTCATGTCCGGCGAATCGCCGTAGATGTTGTCGCCAATCATGAGGAACATGTTCGGCTTGGTGGCGATGATGCTGTCCCAGATCGGTTGCGGCTTGTCCTGCTTGCAGCACGAACCAAACGAGATCCGTGACGGGGCGGCGGCTTCGTCCGCCGCGACAACCACATGCATCATCGCGAGGCACCCAACCAACAGGACGAACAGGGGACGGAAGAATCCGACAGACGGCATTCGAATCAGGTGTCGCGGCATCGGCAAAGGATCCTTTCGGCGGTTCGTCAGTGCGGGGACTGGCTTGGTGGACGGGTGGCGGGTTGGGCGGCGTACTATGCAGTTTTCACCGGAGTTCGTCCATTGGAGCGATGGGTTCCCGCGTTATGGAAGTGCGGGTGACGCTGCGATCGAACCAGATCGGCATCGCCACCGCGCGCGTCGCCAACATTCGCTTTGGAACTGGCTCGAAACAACTTCCCGGTTTGACACTGGTGATTCTGTGAGCGGCAAGGCGCTAGCCGCCAGTGTTTCCAACTCACCGGCGGCTAGCGCCCAGCCGCTCACGGGAAGTTCTTTAGAGCCAGTTACTGATCGACTCGCGCTTCCCCCCCAAGACCTCCGACGAAGCCGCTCAATCCAGAACGTTCTTGTTTTTTATTGAAAACCCGTTATTTTCTTCCCCAGCCTGCACTGAAAGTGCCGATGCGATCTTGTTTTGCGTGGTTTGGAAA
>JANMLE010000556.1:0-5267 GCA_031372385.1 Planctomycetota bacterium
CGGGACTTGGTGTATTCGTTGGCGAAGAAGTCGCGCAGCAACTCGGCCCCCCAGGCATCGTCGCTGGTCGGCCGCTTGATGAGTTCAAGGGTCGGCTTGGGAAGTGTTGGATCGGCGGCGCGTTCGGCCAGCTCTTTCTGGTAGGTCTCTTTGGCTTTCGTCTGTCGGGATTTCAGAAACTCTTCGCGCTCCCCGCGCCGGAAGTTGGGGTCCGCACGCAGCACAAACGTCGTGTAGTTCGGCTTGCCGAACAGCGAGCCGATCTGGGACTGCTTCGACCACAATTCCGAGTCGTACAGCGAGCCGGTCGATTCCATCACACCGGCGACGATCCACAGTCGGCCGCCGACATCAAACGTGTCGCCGACATCCAACCGGGTCTTGTTCTTGGCGCTGGCGAGTGCGTCGTGTTTTCGGTCGGCTCCCAGATCACGGGCGATCCCGTCCCCGATGACCACTTCAATCGCGGTCTCGCCACTCGTGCCGACGGCGCGGACACCCGCCTCCGAAAACCAGTTGCTGCCGGGGCGCAGTTGCATGCCATGCACCCGCGCCGACATCTCCGGTTCGTCGACTCCGCGGACTTGCAGGAAGCGCCGCTTCGGCCGGCCGGGTTTTGGATCAATGATCGTCTGCACGACGTTCAGATACGTCTCGCGGCTGACCATCGCCTTGCCGTCGACCTTCAGCACACCCTCCTGGGTTTCCAAGTCCGTTGCATCGGCGAATCCGAGGTTGCTGAAGGTTTCGTCGGTGGAACCTTCGGACAGGATCAGCACGTTGCCGGGCTCGCCGGTCGAATCGGTCATCGCGTACATACCGTTCACGAAGGCGAGCATGCACGTTTGCAGTCCGATGACCGCCGTGAAGGCCGCCGCGGTCATCAGCGTGGTCACCCAGCGGACGCGCAGGTTCATCAGGTTGTAGCTGAGCGGCACCTTGCCAACGGCAACGAGCAGCACCAGGCACAGCCCGACGCATCCAAACACACCCAGCAGGACGGGTGAGTCGGTGGACAGATGCCAGGGGGCGGCGGCAATCAGGCTGACAGGGAGCATTGCAGTGTTTCTGGCGAAGAGGGAATTCGTGATGATTCAACGTTGACGGAACGGCGTGAAAGACGGAGTGCAAATTGATAATTGCAAATTGCAAAGTGCAAATTGGAAGCGAAGCAGGCACTGTTCCGAACGCGCCGGGCTGCCAATTCTCACTCGAAACGCCGTCAGGCCCTGCGGGGCCTCTCTTGGTTCCGCCTGTCAATTTGCAATTTGCAATTATCAATTCTCACTTTGCAATCCTCCCAGTGACGTGAACCATCACATTAGAAACAACAACCCGCTTACACGGAACCGCAGTCCCCTTTGCAAACGGGATCATGTCACCCGCGCGAAGACATCCGCCACCTTGACGGACCGGGCCTTCCACGCCGGAAGAAAGCTTCCCACAAACGCCGTCGAAGCGCCCATCGCGGCACCCCACCAGAGGGCGTCGAGTGGCACCGCAAACTTCGGGAAGAAGGCGATGCGGAACGGCAGTCCGCCCCAGATGCCGTTGACGGCCGCATAGGTCAGGGCCGCGCTCAGCAGACCCGAGAGCGTTCCGATCAGCAGCGCTTCCACGAGCACCATTGCCAGGATCTGGCCGGGTCGGAATCCCAGCACCTTCATGACGGCGAATTCCAATTGGCGTTCGCGGACGCTGATGCTGATCGCGTTGGAAATCACCAGTGACAGTGTTAGCAGACAGGCCGGGGCCATCAGCCAGCGCATGGCCCAGATGATGTCCCGCCACGCTTCGAGGAAGCCGCCGATCCCCGTCGATGACGTTTCGATCTTCACGGGGGGGCTGGTGAACGACGGCGACGTCAGGACTTGTTCCGAGACCTTGGCGAACGCCTGCCGGTCCTTCAGTCGGAGCCACACCAGACCGAGCGTTTTCTCGGCCATCGGATGCGGCTTGTTGTTGTGCGTGTTTTGGTAGGCGTCCAGTTGCCGGTTGAAGTAGTCACGGCTGATGACCGAGCTGTCGGCGTACCGCGCCGGCTCCCTGGGGAACGTCCCGACGATCTCCAGTTCGAGATTCATGTCTCGGTAGTTGCGGCCGAAGACGGTGATCCGATCGCCGACTTTCTTTTTCATCTTGTCCAGCCGCTCTTGTCCGACGATGACGCCGTTGGGGACTTCCTTCATGCGCTGGATGGCGGCGGTCAGCGGCAGCGCTTCGTCATCCGACAGCGTGTCGACTTCGTCCAGCATCGTGCGGGCTTTCTCCGGTTCCATGATGAACGAGAAGAACATGTTTTCGAAGCTGCGCTTGGCGGGGGTCTCCTCGGTCGATCCGACGAAGAAGCCCCACGACATGGAATCTTCGGGACGGGCCGCATCGGGATCGTCGGGGTCGGCCCCCCCCTCGCTCAGCGCCTGGGCGTACGAATAGGGCATCATGCTGGGGATCTGCCACTTCTCGGTGACAATCGCTTTCAGGTTGCTTTGCTTCTCGGTCGTCGCCCGGTCCAACGCGGTCAGAACCGTGAAGACCAGCGTCACGACCAGCACCATCACCATCGTGCCGAGTCCGGTCAGGATCGTCCGGACCGGGTTGCGGCGGATGTTCTCGAAGACCAAGAACAGATACTTCATGGGGACATCACCTTGGTTTGACTGTGATGGTTCAGTTGATGCGGAAGAGTGCCAAGTGAGAAGTGATCAGTGCAAAGTGCAAAATGCAAAATGAAAGGCCGTCCCGCCCGAAGGCGAGTCCGGCGCGACGACCACCGGACAGCACGGCCGGGAGCCTGTTCGTGAAGGGAACCGCCACCGTCGTTCGACCACTTTGCACTTCTCACTGAATCGTTCGGATCAATCCTTCACAGTCGCGTTGGCGGGGCTGGGGGTGATGGTCAGTCCTTTGTCGAGGTGAACTTCCCGGTCGGCGCGGGCGGCCGCGCGCGGATCGTGGGTCACGATGATGATCGTCTTGTTCAGCGACTTGCGCAGTTCACTGAGCAGGTTCAGGATCTCGTCGGCCGATTTCGAATCGAGTGCCCCGGTCGGTTCATCGGCGACGATCAAGGCCGGGTCCGTCACGATCGCGCGGGCGATTCCGACACGCTGCTGTTGTCCGCCCGAAAGCTGACCGGGCCGGTGATGCAGACGGTCCGACAAGCCGACGATGTCGAGCGCCGTCAACACCTGCTTCTTGCGTTCGCTGGACGACAGCGGCAACAGCAGCAGCGGGAGTTCCACATTGCGATACGCCGTCAGCACGGGCAGCAGGTTGTAGAACTGAAAGACGAAGCCGACGGTTCGGGTCCGCCAGGCGGCAAGCTGGCTTTCCGTCATCTTGGAAACATGCTCGCCGTGGACGAACACGTCACCTTGGGACGGTTGGTCCAAACCCGCGATCAGATTCAGCAAGGTCGTCTTGCCCGAGCCCGACGGCCCCATCAGACTCACGAACTCGCCCTCATTCACTTCGAGGTTCAGACCGTTCAACACGTCCACAACTTCACTGCCGCGGCGGAACGACTTGTGAACATTGCAAACTTCCACACACTTCGCGGGATTGGGCATCGAGATTTCCTGGAGGGCGATTGGCGGTGAAGGCGATTGCAGTGGATCTGGGGTCGGGCGTTCAAATTTCAAAATTGGCCGAGCGAAGTCTAATGCCACCAATGATCGAACGTCGGCCAATTTTGAAATTTGAACGCCCGACCCCTCGCTTGCGACCCCCCGCTTGATTGGGGGAAAGTCGGAGTCTCAGTTCTGCTCTGACGGAGTCACCGGCTTGTGGTGTGTATCAACAGATGACTTGGACGAGGCAGGCGCGGATTTGGAAGCGGCTCCCGCAGCGGGATTGTAGAACGTCACCAGCGCGCCCATTTCGGGTTTCAGAAACATCCCTTCTTCCTCGGCGGGAACAGTCAGGCGGACACGCACCGGCAGGGCTCCCTTGGCCCGGTCGGCGATCGGCATCAGCCGCGACACCACTCCTTCATAGACTCGCTTGGGATAGGCTTCCGCGCGCACCCGGCACTTTTGCCCCTTGAAGACGCGGGAGATGTCACGTTCCTGAACGCTCAAATCGACTTCGAGTTTCGACAGATCGGCGATGTCACACAGGCTGAACGAACCGTTGAAGGCAATCGGGTTGACCAGGTTGCCCAACTCGGCATTCTTCTTCAGGATCGTGCCGCTGATCGGCGCGGTGATCACGCAGTTGTCCAGCCGCCACTTGGCCCTCCGCAACTCAGCTTCAACTTGCTGAACCTGCGCCTTGGCCATTCGCTTGCGTTCCGTACGCGCCCCTTCATCCATCAGCCGACTGCCGGCCGCGAGCCGTTCGACGCGTTTGACGAGCGACTGGTATTGTGACTCGGCCGCCTCGTAGTCCTCTTTGGAGACGATCTTCCGTTCGAACAGATCCTTCTTCCGCTGCAACTCACGGGCGGCCTGGGCGAGGTTGGTCTCGGCTTCCGCCAGTTCTGCTTTGGACTGGGCCTTTTCGTCGGGACGATTCCCCTCTTCCAACTCGGCGAGACTTTGCAGCGAGGATTCCCGGTTGGCCTTGATCCGATCGAACTCGGCCAGGTACTCGGTGTTGTCGATGACTGCGAGCACAAAGTCCTTCTCGACACGCAGTCCGGCATCGAAGTTGAGTTCGATCACACGGCCACTGACCTGCGGGCTGACCAGGATCTGCTGCTCGGGGATGATGTAGCCCTTGGCTTCCAACGCGATCTCACCGGCCGGAGCGGCTCCGGTGGAATTGGAACCAGTCCGGTCCGATGCCGGGCTCGCTGGTTTCGTCGCGACAGTGGTCTTCCCAGAAATATCGCCGCCGCCATTCGTGGCTGTTTGCAGCGGGTTCCCGACGAACATCAAATACGCCACGGCACCCGACAACAACAGGCACAACAGCCACGGAAACCAAGTGCAGCTCGAAGAACGTTTGCCGGACGGAGGGAGCCGCAACGACTGCACGCGATCAGAAAGTGAGGTGGAAGTTTCGGAGGAAGCCACGGAATGTCTCTGGGAAGGAATCGTTCCACCAAATGATTACAATTCCCGCTCAAAATGCCAGCCGCACCACCGCCCAGGGCCAATGCCTTTTTGAAGCTGGACAGGATGTAGGGTGGGACCAGCGGCGCTTCGCCGCGCCGGCCCACCTGCAATTCGCGATGTTCCCTGATGGTGGGCCGGCGCTCGACGCGAGCTGGTCCCACCCTACATTGAACAAGGCGATGGCTCTGCCCCGCCGCCCGCAAG
>JANMLE010000055.1:0-1119 GCA_031372385.1 Planctomycetota bacterium
GGGAAGCGCAGTGCTGTTCCAAAGCGGGATTCAGGTCGACTACTTTCATCCGAATCCGCCGAACGTCGCCATTGAGACCCTCGCGCAACTGAAGCCGCAAGCCAGCGGCATCGTTCCCGCCATCGTGATGAATGTGCCGCAAAAGAAGGAAAGCGATCAGTTCGCCCTGCGCTTCACGGGGTTGATCCAGATCCCGACCGCGGGCAAGTTCAGCTTCCATCTCAGTTCCGATGACGGTTCGCGCATGTATCTGGGCGGCAAGCTTGTGATCGACAACGACGGACTGCACGGCATGGTGGAGAAGAGCGTCACACTCGACCTGCCACCGGGCAGCCAGCCGATCGTGGTGACGTACTTCGACAACGGCGGCGGGGATGGACTGGAAGTCAACTGGTCGGGACCGGGACTGCAACGGCAGAAGATCGCGGCCGATCGGCTGTCGGTCAGCGGTGGGGAAGAAACATTGCACGACATCGCGATCCGCACGGTCGCTTCCATCCCCGGACACAATGCCGAGAAATTCCGCGACCTGGTCACACTGGTGAAAGCTGATCGGCACCGATCGGCGGCCATCAGCGTTTTGAAAACGATCCCCCAACAGGACTGGTCACCGAAAGAGTTGCCCGGTCTGGTCGACAACATCGTCGGCTACCTGAGCGCCATGCCGGCCCGGGTTCGGACGAGCGGACCGGCCACGGAAGCGGTCGCACTCGCGCGGGCCTACTCGACAAAGCTCCCGCCCGAACAGGCGAAGGCGATTGAAGAACGCCTGCAAAACCTGGATGTCCGGGTCATCGCCGTCGGCACGGTCGTCGAGCGGATGATCTACGACAAGGAAACAATCGTCGTCCAGGCGGGGAAGCCGGTCGAGTTCCGCGTTTCGAACACCGACAACATGCCGCACAACTTCGCGATCGTGCAACCGGGATCGCTGGAGGAAGTGGGACAACTCGCCGAGGCGACCGCGCGCGACGCCGATGCGAAGGACCGACAATACGTGCCGAAGTCGGACAAGATCCTGTTGGCCAGCCGCCTGTTGGAACCGGGCCAGACTCAGGCGCTGGCGTTTGAAGTCCCGAAGGTTCCCGGCATCTATCCCTACGTCTGCACGTATCCCGG
>JANMLE010000661.1:0-1054 GCA_031372385.1 Planctomycetota bacterium
GTGCGTGTCATACGTCTTGGACATGCTCTGCACCAGTGCCGTGACCGACTTGTCCATCCGGCTGAACAGATAATTCGGGAACACCCCCAGCAGGACGGCGAACACCACCAGCGTGTAGGCGATCGACTTTTCGCGGCCCGTGAACGGGGTGATGGCTTCCGGATGCGGACCCTTGTATTCAGGCCCCAGGTACACCCGCTGCATCGTCCACAGGATGTAGCCGGCGGTCAGGATCACTCCCGAGGCGGCGATGATCGCCAGCAGCGGATCATAGTTCCAGCAACTGAGCACCGAGAAGATTTCGCCCACGAATCCGCACAGCCCCGGCAGACCCAGACCGGCGAAGAAGATCACCGCCGCCAGGCCCGAGTATTCCGGCATCAACTGGGCGATGCCGCCGAACTTGTTCAGGTCGCGGTGATGCACGCGGTCGTACAGGACGCCGACCATAAAGAACATGCCGGTCGACGAGATGCCGTGGGCGATCATCTGGAACATCGCCGCGTTGATCCCCATCGACCAGTAGTCGCCACCAAACGTCTTGCCGTCAACGATCCGCCACACGGCCAGACCGACCAGCACATATCCCATGTGACTCACCGAACTGTACGCGACCAGCCGCTTGAAGTCGGTCTGGGCCATCGCGGCGAACGCGCCGTAGATGATGCTGAACACACCGAGTGCCACGAGGAAATACGCCGCATACTGGGCTCCGTACGGACAGAGCGGGAACGCGATCCGGATGATGCCGTATCCCCCCATCTTCAGCAGCACGCCGGCCAGGATCATCGAGATCGGCGTCGGGGCCTCGACGTGCGCATCGGGCAACCACGTGTGGAACGGGAACGACGGCAGTTTTATCGCGAACCCGATGAACAGCATGATGAACGCCGCCAGTTGCATCGATTCACTGAACCGGGGTGCCTGTCCCTTGACCCCGGCCGCGATGTTCGCCAATTCGATCAGATCGAACGTGCGAACGCCGGCGTCGCTGGTGCTGTTGAAGTAAAACATCAGCATGGCGATCAGCATCAGCACGCCGCCCGCCAGGGTG
>JANMLE010000061.1:0-2602 GCA_031372385.1 Planctomycetota bacterium
ACCGCGCACCCACCCGCGGATACGGCGGGGCTGACTTGGGTGATACGCCCCACATCCCCCGTGTGTGCGACTGCGCCATTAGTCTCATTCAATACCAGTCGGGTTGCGTGTTCTACGATGGCTCCTGGACCGGATGGTTTCACGAATTTGACCGGTTCGGCCGCGAAAAAGACCTCCAGAAAGAAGTGATTGAAGAAACCAACGCATGGTGGAAGGCATGTCGCGACAAGTCAGTCACGGAAGGGATCCTCGCCCATCTACCACGAGCCACGTCTCGGTCGCAGACCCTGATGGTGCGAAACCTTGTTGAGCTTGGAATGAAGGGAGACCGCGAGGCCCAAGCAGCCGGGATGCGCGTGACGCAGGAATACTTGCGTCGACGTGATCCCCAGCGATTTGAGGTCGCGCATGCTCTTGCCAAGATCGGCGACATGACGGCCATCGACGTCTTCTATGACGAACTGAAGTCGCGGCCACCCGGGGCCAGGAACATACAGGGACCGCAGCTCATCCAATTCCTTGCGAGACACGGAAAACGACGCGAATGGGAACTGTTGATCGAGACACACTCAGCAGAGACCGCCGACGCAATCGTTTACAACTTGAGCAAGGTGGCCGCCAAGGTTCCCTACGCCATCCCCATCCTTGGCGTGGCGTTGACTCGGACCACAGTCAAAGGCAAGCGATCCGTCCAAGGGAAGGACCAACCATACACCGTCGCCGATTTGGCCACGGAGTACTTGCAGACTCAGACCGGCATGGACTTCGGCTACGTGGCCAACTCTTCGGAGCCGCAACGCGCCGCCGCCATCAGCAAAGCCCAACATTGGTGGGACACTGAGGGCCAGAGCAAGTACACGTTGGATTTCATCGAGCAGGAAACGATTCGTCGTTGATGGCGGCTCTTTCGTCGGGACTCAGGCAATTTGCCTGCGGTGTTTCCGCGGTGAAAGTTGACGACCGCGACCAAGAGTGGCCCTCCTCCCAAACCTCCGTCAGTCGGCTTTCGTCGGCACAATCTGAATGGCATCGACAATCACATGCCCGTCGGTGTCGGCGTTGGAAATCGTGACGGTCACCGATTCGTCCGCGGCGATCTCGATGGTTGTCACTGCTTGGAAGCCGCCCTGTTTGGGAGCCTCGCGTTGATTGAGGCGCAGCTTCTTCAGGCCGGATTTGGATTCCACGGAAACTGGAACATTGGTGGCTCGGTTGGGGTTGGGGGTGTAGGCGACGCGGATTTCGTAGCGGCCGGCCTGGGGGATCTTCGCGGTGAACGTGGCGGACTTCGTTCCCTTGGCTTCGTGGCCGTCGTGCAGGTATTCGGTGCCGATGTAGCCGCCGATTGAGGAGCTGGGCTGCCAGTCTCCGGTCAGCTTGGCGTCGGTGTTGTCGACGACCGCGCCGGGGAGTGTCTTGGGGTCGATCCCTCCGGCCGCTGCGGATTTACGGGGGCCGGTCCATTCCAAGACCTGCAGTTCTTCGAGCAGCCGGGCCTTCAGCTTGGGGTAGTCGATGTCCTGCACGGCAACGTCGGCGTCGAGGGCCTGGCAGGCGGCGGTCGCGGAGCTCTGGCCGAGGACCATGAAGACCGGTTCCATGCGGATTGAACCGTAGGCGATGTGCGACGCCGCCAGGCAGACGGGAACCAGCAGGTTTTCGCACTCCTTCTTCTTCGGACGGATCGAGCGGTACGAGATCGGATAGGGAGACACGCCGACCTGGATGTCCCCTTCGTTGCGGACCTTGCCGTCCTTCGTGACGTAGCGATGCACGTTGTGCGAGTCCATGTTGTAGGCCCCCATCCCGACGGGGTCTTCGCAGGTCAGGCGGCCCTGGCAGTTGTGCTGCGTCATCACGTATTCGCTGATCAACCGCCGGGCTTCGCGGACGTACAGTTGATGCGGCCAGTTGTCGCTGTCCTGAAACTCGTCCTTCGCCAAGCCCAGTTTCTGAAAGTGCGATCGGACCGATTCCGGCACTCGGGGATTGTTAGCGAGCGTGTACATCAGCCCCATCTGGTAGAGGACGTGTTCGCGGAAGATGCGGTCGCGGGTCTGATAGTCGCCGTCGGGATAGTCGTAGTTGGCACCGATGAAGTCGGTCGAGATCGCGAAGTTGTTGTTGGTGTCGGTCTTTCGGTTGGGCATGAAGATCGGATTCCACGGGACACGGTGATCGCCCGCCTCGCAGTTACGCAGCAGCAGTTCGTAACGAGCCGGATCGTAGCCGTCAGGCTTGGGCCAGGCTCGGCGGTTGTCGGGGACGTCGGTCGTACAGAGGCGGAAGTTGTACGCCTGAATGTGACTGTCTCCATCGCCATCCTTGCCGAGCGGCCCGGCTTGAATCAGCGGCAGCAAGCCGCTCGCAGGGTCTCCCAGCTTCACATACGGGTCGACATCCTTGATGAACTGATGGCTGCGGGCATGGGCCACCTGCACACCGTTGAGCGTTTCGCCATAGACGGAATTCGCTTCTCGGCCGACGTGGTAACTGCAACCGGCTTTCGCCATCAGGTCGCCCTCGTAGGTCGCGTCGATGAACATCTTGCCGAAAGCCGTTCCCCGCGATCCCTCTAGCTTGATAGACACAATTCGCGAGC
>JANMLE010000720.1:0-3519 GCA_031372385.1 Planctomycetota bacterium
ACGAACCGTATCGACGATGTTTTGAGCATAGGTTTCGATGGCCTTGAGGTCCGCCTCGGAGCGCTGCCGCTCGGTCACGTCAACGGCGACATCCAAAACCGCGCGGGTGCGTGCTTCTCTGTCCGGCAAGGCCGGGTCGGCCGGCTTTCTGTCTGTTGATTTCAACATGAATTCTGATCCACTTGTTTTCGGCGATCTGCGGACCCTGTGATCTCGGAACGCTGCCTTTTTGATCCGGAGAGAAGCGAGCGAGTGTGCAATTAGAAATTACGCTGGCTGTCGCTTCTTGGCATCTCGAAATACAGGGGCCTCTGCGAGTGTGAAGACGACTATCTTTTCACCAGTGACAGTACTGATATCGCGGTGCATGCTCACCACCTTGACGCCGGTAGCCGCCTCGATCATCGCCTCCAGGGTGTGCTCCGACGATTCCATGACATGAGCCCGGGCCTCCTTGACCAAGTCTTTGCCCAACTCGGGGTAAGCCGACCGGACCAGTTGCTGTTCGGCCGCCGTCAGAACCCCCGTCAGTCGCACGACTAGCAGATCCTCGATCAGGTAGGCCCGAGCATCCTTTGGGCCCCGACCCACGTGCTCCTGCTCGAAGTGACGGAATGCCTGGCAGACGGAGGCCTCGATTTCACCTTGCGTCTTCATATCTGCACTCCCTGGCTTTGATGTTTCCATTTCTTCGTCACGATTGACTTGCCGCCCTTGTGTTCCATCACGAACGGCACGGTGAAGACGGACCCGTCGCGTTGGAACTGGCCCCACGCCTTGTAAATGCCGGGCTTCGGGAAGTGAGCCGCGAACTCGACGGCTCCATCGGGAGCAGTCTCGGCATCATTGAGCGGGTGCGCATGGACGTACTCGCGACCGTCCGCGCTGATGATGACGAGATGCCCCATCGCTCCGAGATACGGCTGCAAGTCGCCGACCGCCTGACCGGCCGCATCGACGAGATGAAATCGCACCATCGTTTCCCGATCTCCTGGCGTGATGGCGATGTGAGCCTTGATCTCGCCCACGGCGACTTCATTGGAAGCGTTCGGCACGAGCGCCGCCGCCGGTTCGTCATCACCGGCCACGACCAGTTCCCCAGCCGCCAACCCCGGCGATTTCCCCTGCGGCTGATGGTCGACAAATAGTCGGTACTTGCCGGACTTCGGAAACGCATACTCGATCGTGATCGTTCCTGAAGCATCCACTTCCGGATGCAGGTGCGCGAACTCGTCGAGTCCCTCGCGGACAACGACCAGATGTACCAGCTTAGTGTGCAGCACGTCGAACGTCTTAATCGGCGCGCCGTCGTCGCCCGGAATCTGCAACATGAGCTTCGTGGGTGATCCGGCCTGCGGCTCCGATGGTTCGGTCTTCACCACGAGCTGGCGCTGCGTCACCATGTTCATCTTCATGTTCTCGTGGCCGCCCTGCTTGCCGGGCGAGCCATGACCGTCTTTCGACGCCGTGCCCAGCTCCGCCTGGCCGCCATGAGTCATGACGGGAGCCTTTGCCGCCGGTGTCCCTTCGTGTTTGCCGGTGCAGCCGACGGCGATGGCGATCAGACAGAGTGTGATCCAAACTCGCATGATGGACTCCTTGCTTGGGGTTGCTCGGATTCTGCGTTCATGATTCCGGTTCCTGATCACGAGATCGGCGACTTGGACGCTCGGCGGCACATCTCACTTCACCCCTGTTTGTTGACGACGCCACGCGGACGAGACGGGGTAGACCGCGCGGCGGGCGCGGTTGATGCCTCCCAGCGGACGATGTGTGGCGAGCGCATGCCACACGTTGAACGCGAGGTTCCGGTAGGCATCCTGCAACCGCAGCGGGGCGATTTCCTGGCGCGGGAGCAACAGGTGGGCGACCGTTCGATACGGCGATTCGCCTTCCGGCCACTCGATGGTGGGATCTTCAATCGGCATCGAGTGCTCGGTCGTGCGCAGTTGCACTTGGAACTCGAACAGCACCTCCTGCGTTCGCAGCGTTTCTTCGAGGGCCAGGCGCATCGCGTCGGCGTCAGCCCCCAATCGTTTGACCAAGTCCAGATACGAGTCCTGTCGATCCCCGGCCGGCTTCGCGCGGTACTTGGCCGCGTATCTGCCGAACCGAATCGGGGACGCACTGAAGTAGGTGTTGCTCGCCGGATGCGCGGGGAGGTGTCCCGCGATTTGGGCGACCGACAGCATCTCGCGCCAATGCCAATTCAGCGGGTTCCAGTCGCCACCGGTCAGGGCTCCCTGCGCCGTCGCCAGCGTGTTGTCGTCCGCCTGCACGAGAACCCGCTCCAAGCGCAGAAAGTCCTTCACGTTCCGGGCGAAGAAGACCGGGTGATTGATCATCAGGAAATCCTGCGCCGGGGCGTTCGGCTCGTCCGCCGACGCCATGTCGCCAGTCACCCCCAGCACCTTGACCGCCATTCCGCGACCGTCCGGCAACGCATCGGCCTGCGGCTGGCTGGCCGCGTTGGAAAACCGAACGACGGTCCGGTAGACGGACTCGTGTTCAAAGAGTCCCTGCGCCAGTTCGTCGGGCAGATTCGGCAGCACCCGCAGTTCCCCATCGGCGTAGCCATGTGCTTTGACATGCACGTCCGCGACGAACTCACCACTCTTTGCCTGGTGTCGTGCGAGTAGCATTGTCGTTGCCGTGACCACCCGCTCGATGTCGTCCGACTCATCCAGCGGAATCGCTTCCACGTCATCTGTGTACAGCAGCGGCCACTTGTCAGTTGTCATGGCAGAGTTCCTTTGAAAGGCGTGATGTGAAATTGTCCATTTGGAACGGTGAGATCAGGGGACTCGCAGGAACGCGGCGTGGACGGGAATCGCGCCGGTCTGCATCCAGACGGACGTGGTTTGTTCCAGTTTCGCGTTCATGATTCAGGTTCCTTGATTACGAGAGACTTGGCAAAGGTGCTGGTGATCGATTCGATCTATTCATGGCGTGGAAGGGCGTCGTCGAGAGACGAACCATCCGGCAGCCCCTCCGGCGATGGAGTCGATTGGGCCAGTAATGAAAACTCCGAACAGGCCGCACAAATTCCCTCCATCGAACAGTTGCACGGGCGATCCCTCGCAAGCCACGTACATGCCTGCCATATAGCCCAAGAAACCACCAACGAGCACGCCCAATGTTATGCCCAATGCCGCTTGCATGTTTGCCTCCGAGGTTGTGCCGTAGAAGGCCATCCCGAAATTCACGCCGTGCGCAGATCAACGGCTGTGAGGTCGATCAGGGCTTTTCACGCTTGAGGACCAACATCCATCCATCCTTCTCTTCAATGGTCTTGGGTCGCGCGGTGACGCCTGGTCGCACGTCTCCGAAGAGGATTCTCAAGTTGTCGCCTTTGAGTTCGTAGATGCCCCTACAAGTGATACCAAGACCCAGGCCAGTTTCCATCGGCCAATCAATCGCTTTGGTTTTCGCATCGATCGTGATGAGTCCCGTTATCACATCTCGTGGGCCGGCTGAGAAATCAATTTGGGACAGTCTATCGCCCTTCACGACGACAGT
>JANMLE010000805.1:0-2941 GCA_031372385.1 Planctomycetota bacterium
GGTGATGGGGATGGAGATCGCCTGGATCTTGCGTCCCTGATTGGCCGCCTTTTCACCCGGTGTCAGCCAACTGGCGATCAGCGGATCACCGTCACCGACCGGGCGAACCGAGAACAGGATGAAGGCCAGCACGACCATCACAATGCCATGCACCACCAGGCTGACGAGGAGCCCGAAGCCTCCGGTCGACAGATCGCGCCGCAGATGATCGACCCACGAGCGAATCTGCAGCCGCTCTTGCAGTGGTTCGAAGTCCACTGAAAAGCGTCGGCGCGGCGGCTTGCGCGGGGGAGTCGGCATTGGATCAGTGGACGACATGCGGCAGTGGTCTCGGTGGTGGGAATCCGGTGCGAAAGTCTAGGCATTCGTCGTCCGCCACGCCACCGGAGCCGGCGGCAGCAAGAGTCGGGTGTGGCAACTCATCTGTGCAACCCCATCAGCCCAGGGCTTCCGAGGTGTGAAATGCCGAGAATCCAAGCCTGTAGCCGAAATCGCAAGAATTCGGACGAACAGTCAGACGATCCGAATTCTTGCGAATTCGGCTACAAACGTGGGAAAACACCACCTCGGAAGCCCTGCCCCATCAGCCGCAGGGCGCTAGCCCCGGTTAGGACGTGCCACCCGAGCGCGAACCGGACGCTAGCGCGTTCCGGTTGATCCCGCCGGGAAATCTTGCCGCCCGCGCAGGGTCAGGGACCGACTGCCGGGCGAGATTCCCCGCGCCGTCCGACGATTCTCGCCAACGTTTCCGCGACGAAGTAATTCCCGCCGCCATCCACATGCACCACATCGTTGGGCAGGAACCGCTGCGCCGCCCAGTCACCCGCCTGTTCAAACAGCGGGACCAGATCGACACAACGAACTCCCGTCTCATCGGCCACGTGGCGCATGGCCGCTTGATACGGCGGTCGCCAGGTCGGCTGTCCGAGCAGTTGCCGCTGGTCCGGCCAGACGACCAGCAGCGGTTCGCAGTCGTGCTGACGGCACCCGGTAATCATCGCGCGAAGGTTGGCGGCGAAGTCATCAAGACTGACGCGCGGCGTCCATTGTTCGTTGGGATCGAAATAGTTCCACGTCGCCTGCTGCGCCCAGCGCAATTGATCGCGTGTGGCCTGAGATCTCGCGACTTGTTCCCGGCACGAAACGAGCCATTGCCACGCCCGACTCTGATCCAGGACCGGCAGGCTTCGCGCCGCGCCGGACCGTTGCGCGTGCTCCTTGTCGGCCAGACCGTCCCAGCGCCAGCCGTCGTTGTTGCCGAACGTGATCACCGTCAATTGCGGCCGCCACTTCACGAGTTCCCGCTGCAACCGCTGCCGGCCCTGATACGTCGTCTGACCGGGAATCCCCGCGTTGAGCACTTCGAACGCACCGGGATGTTCCTCATCGAGCATCCCCTGCAACTGGTTCGGCCAGGCGTCGGCGAAGTCGACACCGAACGCGAACGTCGAACTGTCGCCGAAGCAGAGCACCCGCTGCCGCGTTTTCGCTTCGGCAATGGAGACCTCGCGGCTGCGCATGCCGTGACTGTTCGACATCCTCCCGCCCCACGCCGCACCGCGGTCGGACGGCAGGACGACGTTCGGCTTGAGTCGCCAGAAGCAGTCCGGGTCCGGTTCGAAGATGCTTTCCCCCGGTTCGTTCCCCAGATAGACGATGATCTGCTCGATCTGCTCGAAGCGTCGTCCGCTGTCGGGCTCTGAGACCAGCAACCGCGCGCCGATCTCCGCCACGATCAGCAGGCTGAGCAGCGGGATGATCGAGAAGACGCAGCGCTTGAGGAACGACAACGGCGGTCGTGTCGCGGACACGGACGGTTTCCGCCGCGCCGAATTCACGCCCCCCGCCGCGAGATCCGCAGCCACGTTCGCACGTGTCGTCATCGCATCCATGCCAGTACTCCCACTCGCGACTCCAAGGCCGTCCCACTCCCGGACGGCTTGGCGGTTTGTAGCAATTCCCCACTTCACCGCACAGAGGGCTTCGCGAGGCAGCGCCTGCGGTCCGTCGCAGGGCAAGCAGTCGGTTCGAAACAACTCCCCGAATTCGAGCTCGTGTGGATGGAGGTTATCGCGATTCAGTTTCCCAACCTTTCCCGGACAATTCATGAGTGACCACGAATCGCACGAATCAGAAAAGAGATCGGAACGAAGGCTCGAAGACGGGCTGTTGGGCCGCGTCTGAAGCCCATCCAGCCGCATGTTCTATCCTCTGTTTGGATTCGTGTTATTCGTGAGATTCGTGGTGAACAATCCGGGCTTTTGTTTTTCGGGACCGATCATCATCCTTTCGGCGTCAACGCCCGTCGGTCGAGTCCCCGAAAGGAGCCGGTATCAGAATGCGCATCGCCATCGGAGGCATCTCCCACGAGACCAGTTCATTCGCGAAAGTGAAGACCACGCTGGCCGACTTCGAAGCGGGGTTCGGCTTGTTTCGCGGTGACGATCTCATCCGTCGCTTCACCGGGTCGAACATCTGCGCTGGCGGGTTCATCGACGGCGCGAAGGCGCACGGGTTCGAGGCCGTGCCACTGCTGTGGGGCTTCGCCTACCCGAGCGGCCTGATCGTGCGCGGCGATTACGAATCGCTCAAGCAGGAGTTTCTTCATCGGTTGCGGCAGGCCGAGTCCGATGGCGGTCCCGTCGATGGCGTGCTGCTCGACCTGCACGGTGCGATGGTCATCGAGGGAATCGACGACGGCGACGGCGACTTCATCGAAGCAGTGCGCGGCGTCGTCGGACCGCAGCGGCCGATCGTCGTGACGTTCGATCTCCACGCGAACCACACGCAGCGGCGAGTCGATGCCGCCACCGCCATCGTCGGCTTCGACACCTACCCGCACATCGACATGGCCGAGCGGGGGCGCGAGCCCGCCGATCTGATCGTGAAGACTCTGCGAGGCGACGTCCGGCCGGTGATGGCTCTGCGTCAGATCCCGCTC
>JANMLE010000872.1:0-2310 GCA_031372385.1 Planctomycetota bacterium
CGACGCGCAAGCGAGGGTTACGCTTGTCGCGAATGTCGGCCCTCGCTTGCGCGTCGGGCTAGTTCCGATTTTCCAGAACGAAAATGCCCCATCATGCCCAACAAACTCGCCAACGAAACCAGCCCGTATCTGCTTCAGCACGCGAACAATCCCGTGGAGTGGTGGCCGTGGTGTGACGAGGCGATTCAAACCGCGCGGCGGCACGAGCGGCCGATCTTTCTCTCCATCGGATACAGCGCGTGCCACTGGTGCCACGTGATGGAGCACGAGAGTTTTGAAAACGCCGACATCGCCGCGCTGATGAATCAGTGGTACGTCTGCATCAAGGTCGATCGTGAGGAACGCCCGGACCTCGATCAGATCTACATGTCGGCCGTGCAGGCGATGACCGGCAGCGGCGGCTGGCCGATGTCGGTGTTTCTGACACCCGACCTGAAGCCGTTCTACGGCGGAACGTACTGGCCGCCGACGGCCCGCTGGAACCGGCCCGGCTTTCGAGAGATTCTCGCGGGGGTTCACGATGCCTGGACGAACCGGCGCGACGCGGTGAACACACAGGCGGACGAATTGACGGACCATGTGGTGAGCGTCGCCGCGCCGACCGTGCCGCCGTCGCCGTTGAACGCCGACATCCTGCAGAACGGCCTGCGATCATTGCTCCGTGCGGCCGACCGTGTTCACGGCGGCTTCGGCTCGGCCCCGAAGTTTCCCCATCCGATGGATCTGCGCGTCGCGCTGCGGTGCTGGAAGAGGTTTGGTTCCGGCGAGTCGTCGCTCCGCAGCGGGGAGGGAAGAAACGAGGGATCAGCTAATCAGCCAGTCAGCGGTCAGCTATCAGCCGAAAGGCTGAAAGCTGAACAGCCGAAAGCTGAAAGCCGTCTGACCCTTTCCGCGCCGCAGCCGGCCGACGACGCCCTGGAGATTGTGGTCCTGACGCTCGACAAGATGGCGCGCGGCGGGATCTACGATCATCTGGGCGGCGGCTTCGCGCGGTATTCCACCGACGAACGCTGGCTGGCCCCGCACTTCGAGAAGATGCTCTACGACAACGCGCTGTTGGTTCCGGTGTATCTGGAAGCCTGGCAGATCACCGGCCGGGCCGACTTCGAGCGAGTCGCCCGCGGGACGCTCGACTATGTCCTGCGCGAGATGACCCAGCCCGCCGGTGCGTTCTACGCGACACAGGATGCCGACAGCGAAGGAGTCGAAGGGAAGTTCTTCGTGTGGAGCGAGGCGGAAGTCAACGAAGTGCTGGGGGCCGACGATGCCCGCACATTTGCGTACTGCTACGATGTCACCGCGTCCGGGAACTGGGAGCACACGAACATCCTGAACCGCCCGAAGACACATCAGCAGGCGGCGGCGATTTTGAAGGTCGACGCGAAGGAACTCGATGCGACCCTCGCACGTTGCCGACAGAAGCTGCTCAATGTCCGATCGAAACGAATCTGGCCGGGACGCGACGACAAGGTGCTCGTCAGTTGGAACGGCCTGATGATCACCGCGATGGCAATGGGAGCGAACGTTCTGGGCGAGACGAAGTACGCGGACGCCGCACGCGCCGCGGCCGACTTCATCCTGCGGGAGATGCGAACGGACGACGGTCGTCTGTTGCACAGCTACAAGGACGGCCGGGCTCGATTCAATGCGTACTTGGACGACTACGCGGCCCTGATCGACGGGTTGTGCGAGTTGTATCAGGCGGTGTTCGATGCCCAATACTTGGAGGCCGCACTGGGTCTGGCGGAGCGGATGTTGGGGCAGTTCTGGGACGACCGCGACGGCGGTTTCTTCTACACGTCGGCCGATCACGAAACACTGATCGCCCGCAACAAGGAGACGCACGACAACGCGACTCCGTCCGGCAACAGTTTGGCGGCGACCGCGCTGCTGAAACTGGCGCGACTGACAGGCCGCACGGATCTGGAGAGCCGGGCCGTCGCCACATTGGAGATGATGTCCGGACAGATGGAGCGCATTCCGATGGCGTGCGGTCAGGCACTGATCGCACTCGACTTCCTGCTGGGTCCGACCCATGAGTTGACCGTGGTCGGCCATCCGGCCGACGGCGAGCAACTTCTGAATCGTCTGAACCGTCAGTATCTGCCGAACAAAGTCATTCACATGCGCGTGGCGGATTCGTCGGACGACAGCCTCACCGCACCGGTTCGTGCGTCGCTGGCGGGAAAGTCATCGCGCGACGGACAGCCGACCTTGTACGTCTGCCAGAACGGAACGTGCGCCGACCCCGTCGTCGGACTGGCGCAGATTGAACAGGTCGTCGAGGGTCTGTGAGCGTTTCGCGACTCG